>CAJXRJ010000249.1 GCA_913058555.1 uncultured bacterium | reverse complement strand
GTATAAGAGACAGGCCGGAGTCCATCCGGATGGTCGACGACCTCGACCAGGGCCGGAGGCCGATCGTCGCGGACGGGGCTGACACCTCCGAGGCCATGGGCATGTGCCCGGGGCACAGCCTTACCCACACGTTCGATCGCTCCGCCGGGATCTCTGAGCTGAGCGCCGGCTGGGGGCCCGTGCTGGAGATTTGGGAGGGTTGGGCGACCGATCAGGACGTCCGCTACGAGGCGAGCTCCGGTGGCGCCGCCACCGCCTTGGCGCTGTTCGGCATCGAAGAGGACGGGGCCGGCGGCGTGCTTCACATCAAGGCCCGGGCCGACGTGCCGACCCTCAACGAAACGCGGCTGTCCCAAACGCGCGGTGAAGTCCTTGAGGCGGTCGGGTCCCGCTACGCCCCTGCGAGTCCTTGCGACAGCCTAGCCCTCGCCGAGGGTGCGTCCGCCCCGGTCGTCTTCGTCGGGAAACCCTGCGACGCGGCCGCGGTGGCCAAGGCCAGGGCCCTGCGCCCCGCCCTCGACGAGAAGATCTCCGTCACGATCGCCATCTTCTGCGCCGGCGCCCCGTCCACCCGCGGAACGTACGAGATGCTGCGCGAGATGGGCTTCCAAGACCCCGAAGGTGTCGACTCCGTTCGCTACCGCGGCAAGGGCTGGCCTGGCCATGCCCGGGGCAAGCAGGGGGACCGCGAGGAGAAGCTCACCTACGCCGATTCCTGGGGCAAGGTCCTCCAACGGTTCGTCCCGTGGCGCTGCCGCATCTGCCCCGATCACACGGGCGAGTTCGCTGACATCTCGGTGGGCGACCCGTGGTACCACGGCTCGATTCCCGAAGATGAGATCGGTCGCAGCCTCGTCATCGCACGCACGGAGCGTGGTCGCGCCTTCCTTGAGCGAGCGCGCGCCGCGGGCGCACTTGAGTTGGAGCCCCGGGGTCCCGAGGCCCTGACGCTCTCGCAGCCGAACCTCCTTCGGGTCCGGGGCGCCGTCTTCGGCCGCACCCTCACGAGCCGGTTCCTTGGGGCCCCCGCGCCTCGCTTCAAGGGATTTTCGCTCTTCAGCACCTGGTTCTGGAAGCTCGGCCTCAAAGACCGCGCCCAGGCTTTCTACGGAACGTTCAAGCGCGTGTTCACCAAGGGGCTGCGGGGTCGCCGCCCCGTCGTGCCCTTTGAGCCCGAGGTGCGAACGCCCTCTAAATCCGCCCCCACGAACGGCACGCCCCCTGAGGAGGCCCTTCGATGAGCGCGGGCCTGGATCTAGCGTCCTCGCTGGCGACGCCCCTCACGTCCTCTCTCTGGGCCCTCGCAGACGACTACGTTCGCGAAGGCTTCGGCACGCGCGAATTCTTCAACCAGACGACGGTCCATCCGATCGGTCTGGCCGTGCTCGGTTCCCTGAGCCTCGCGACCCTACTCGTCACGCGGCGCTTCCTCTTGCTGCCGCTCCTCATGCTCGCGTGCGTCGTGCCCCAGGGCCAGCGCGTGGTCGTGGCGAGTCTCGACTTCAATTTCATCCGCATCATGCTCCTCGTGGGCATCGCGAGGGTGTTCATGCGGGCGGAGTGGGTGCACATCAGGCCCAAAGCCCTCGACAAGATCGTGGCAGCGTGGGTGGTGATTGGTGCGATCGGCAACATCATGCAGGTGGGGGCGTTCTCGGCTGTCGTCTTCCGCTTGGGCCTCGCCTTCGACATCCTCGGCATCTATTTCATGTGTCGCGTGGCCTTCCGGGACTGGAAGGACGTGGACCGCGCAACGACCTGCCTCGCCCTCATGGCGTGCGTGTCGTTCTTGTTCTTCGCCGTGGAAAAGAGCACGGGCCGCAACATGTTCGCGATCATGGGTGGCGTCCCTGCCTTCACGGGGATGCGCGAGGGCAAGCTGCGCACCCAGGGCCCCTTCGTCCATGCCATCCTGGCGGGGTGCTTCTGGGCGGTGCTCCTGCCGATGGTCGCCTCCAAGGTCCTGCGCAAGGACCGTTGGCAGAGGATCATCGGCATCATGGGGTCCCTGGCGATCCTTTCCATCGTGCTGTTCTGCGCTTCGAGCACGCCGTTGATCGTGCTCGGCTGCAATGGGCTCGGCTGCCTCATGTACTTCTTCCGGAGGCACATGCGGCTCATCCGGTGGGGCGCATTCCTGGGCCTCTTCTCGCTGCATCTCTACATGAAGCAGCCGGTGTGGCACCTGATCGCGCGCATCGATGTAGTGGGAGGATCCACCGGGTACCACCGTTACAAGCTGATCCAAAGCTCCATCGACAACTTCCAGGAGTGGTGGATGTGCGGGATCCCTTCGACCGCGCACTGGGGCTACTTCATGTTCGACGTGACGAACCAGTACGTTCTCGAAGGCGTGCGCTCCGGCTTCATGGCGATGCTCGCGTTCATCTGGGTGATCGTCTACGCCTTCAAGCACGTGGGCGAGACCTGGCCCGGCGTCCAGCGAAACAAGTACCTGTGCTTGCTCTCGTGGGCCCTCGGGGTCTCGGTTTACTCGCACATGAACGTCTTCCTGGCGGTGTCGATCTCCCACTCCGGTCAAAGCCTGCTCGCGATCCTCTTCGTGCTCGCGGGGATCTCCGCGATGGCTCCGGATCGCTCGGCGCAGCCCGTTGGACACCTCTTCTCGAGGGCCAGCTTGGCACGGGCCCGCCGGCCCCTTCCCCAGGCTGCCTGACATGGATTCCGTCGACGTCACGGTGGTCGTAGTCAGCTACAGGACCCGCGAGATCACCCTGGAGTGCCTGCGCTCGTTCATCGCTGAGCGCGGCGACCTCACCGTCGACCTCGTGGTCGTCGATAACGACTCGCCGGACGGCTCTGCGGAGGCGATCGCGGAGTTCTTCGGGACGATCCAAGAGCCCGGCCTCGAGCTGACGCTCCATGGTCTCAGCGAGAACCTGGGATTTGGCGCCGCCTGCAACTTCGGGGCGAAGGACGCCCGTGGCCGCTACGTCTTGATGCTCAATCCCGACACCGTGACCCTCCGGCGGGGTGTCGAGCGGCTCGTCGCATTCGCCGATCGCCATCCCGAGGCGCGCATGTGGGGAGGGCGGACGCTCCATCTCGACGGCAGTCTGAATCCTGCCTCCGCCTGGGCTCAGCCGACGCCCTGGAGTTCCCTCGCCTGCGCCCTTGGCCTGAGCTCTTTGTTCCCTGATTGGACGATTACGAATCCGGAAGGCTACGGGGGATGGAGGCGCGATTCCGTGAAGGAGGTCGAGATCGTCTCTGGCTGTTTCATGCTCGTGGACACAGCTCTGTGGAATGAGCTCGGGGGCTTTCATCCCGACTTTTGGATGTACGGCGAGGACGCCGACATCTCCCTCCGGGCCCGCGCCCGGGGCGCCCGGCCGCTCATCGATCCCGAGTCGGAGATCGTGCACATCGGCGGCGCGAGCGAGACCGTTCGCGCCGACCAGATGGTCCGGCTCTTCTCGGGCAAGGCCCAGCTCTACGGCAAGTTCAGCTCCGCGGCGTCCGGCTGGTTCGAGGTGCGCTGCCTCGATCTTTGGGCCCTGATCCGCGTGGCGATCCTGACGCCGGTCTCGTGGGCCCTTTCGTCGAAGCGAGCGTCTGCCGCCGCTTGGAGAGATATCTGGAGCCGCCGTAGCGAGTGGCGCAGCGCCTTCGTTCGAACCGCCCGATATGGCGCCGAGCTCCGAAGCGGCAATTCCAATCAGGGGGAAGCGGCTTGAAGCGTCCACGGCTGCTCGCCATCGCCTCCGGCGGTGGACACTGGAAAGAGCTCGTGCGCCTCGCGCCGCTCTTCGATGAATACGAAACGACTTACGTTACGACGGAGCCCGGATTCCAGCGCGACGTGCCAGGGGCCCGCTTCAAGACGGTGACGGAGGCGAGCCGCTGGGACAAGCTATTGCTCCTCAAGTCAGCGCTCGAGGTGACTTGGATTCTGCTGCGCGAGCGGCCGCGGGTCGTGATCACCACGGGGGCCGCGCCCGGGTGGTTTGCGCTCTACCTCGCAAAGAAGATGGGCGCGAAGACGGTTTGGATCGACAGTTTTGCCAACGGCGACAAGCTCTCGCTCAGCGGCGAGAAGGCTGGCAAGTACGCGGACCTTTGGCTCACCCAATGGCCTGAGCTCGCGCGTCCCGACGGACCGGAGTATGCGGGGAGCGTCCTATGATCTTCGTGACCGTAGGTAGCCAGCTACCCTTTCCGCGTCTGGTCCGGGCCGTCGAGGCCTGGGCCAAGGGCGCGGGCCGGGACGACGTGTTCTTCCAGGTGGGGGACACAGACGACGCCCCCATCGGTTTTCGCTCCGCCCGTGGGCTCGGGCCTGCCGAGTTCGAGGCGGAGATCGCGCGGGCGTCCATGGTCGTCGGGCACGCAGGAACGGGGACGCTCATGGCGGCTCTTTCGGCGGGCAAGCCCGTGGTCATGCTGGCGCGGCGGGCAGCCCTCAGCGAGACCCGGAACGACCATCAGGTCACGACCGTCGATCGATTCGGGGGCCGGCCAGCCGTCTTTGCAACGGTGGATGAATCGGAGGTCGGCGAGTTGATCGAGGCAGCGCTACGCGCTGAGCCGCACGGGGGCAGCGCGGTGGGAAACCACGCGACGGGCCCCCTCGTCGATCGACTGCGCTCCTTTCTGAACGAGCACATGGGCGCCGATGGGGCACGGGGGAGCGGGCGAGCCGCCCGGGGATCATGAGTCAGAAGCTAGAGGAGCCCATGCGCAGCGAATCCGAGAGCGCGAGCGGTCAGCCGGGTCCAGCTCCCTTCGACGGGATCATCTGCTTCGGCGGAGAGGACTGGTGGTACCACAACCGCGCGCACTACGACATGCAGATGATGCGTGAGCTGTCGGCGCATATGCCGGTGCTCTACGTCAACTCCATTGGCATGCGCGTGCCGACCGTGACCGAGGGCGGCATGTTCTGGAAGCGCGTGATCCGGAAGCTAAGGAGCTTCTCCCGCGGCCTCGTGCGCATCCGTCCAGGGTTCGCGGTGCAAAGTCCGATCGTCGTTCCTGGGCGCCGTGGCATGGCGATCTCGGGATGGCTCCTTCCCCGTCAGATCCAACGAGCCGCGCGCAAGCTAGGCATCCGTCGGCCGTTGGTATGGGTGGCTTGCCCCCCCGGTGTGGCCGCCCTGGATCACCTGCGTCCAGCGGGCATCGTCTACCAGCGAACGGACCGCTTCGAGGCGTACGAGGGCGTGGACAAGCAGCTCATCGCGGGCTTCGACGCGGAGCTGAAGGAGCGCGCCAACGTCGTGTTCTATTGCTCAAGGCATCTTTTCGGCGAAGAGCGAGACCAGGTCTCGAACGGTGAATTCGTTGACCACGGCGTGGACTTTGACGACTTCGTTGCGGCCGGGTCTGCGGCCGACGCCCGGGGCGCTGGCGCTCCAGAGTCCGTGCGTGGAATCCCAGGCCCGCGCGCAGGATTCATCGGCGACATCGACTCTGCGGTCTTCGATCACGAGCTCATCCTCGACGTCGCGAAGCGCCTCCCAGACGTTCAGATCGTCCTGGTCGGAGGCTGCACCTTGCCCGAAGGATGGTCGAGCGAGTGCCCGAACCTGCATCTCACCGGGCGTATTCCCTACGAGGAGGTCGCCGCGACGATGGCCGCCATGGACGTGCTGCTGATGCCCTGGCACCGCTCCGAGTGGATCGAGGCATGCAATCCGATCAAGCTGAAGGAGTACCTCGCCACCGGGCGCCCCATCGTCTCGACGGACTTTCCGGAGCTGCGCCACTACGGGGGCCTGCTCGACATCGAAAACGAGGCGGGGCCGTTCGCAGCCGCCATTCAGCGGGGCATCGACGACCCCGATGAAGCGCGTTTGGCACGGGGGAGGGCCCACGTCGCCACAGCCAGTTGGACCTCGCGGGCGGAAACGGCCCTCGGTCTCATCCGCGACTCGCTCGAGTCGCGGTAGTCCTGGTCCCTGGGGGGGGCCCCGGAGACATCCCCGTGGGCGGCCTTCGATCAGGTCAGTACGCGCCGCGGCCTGAGAAGACCGCGCCGAAGGTGCGCCACACGAGCTTGATGTCCATGCCGAGGGTGCGGTTGTGCTTGTACCGGATGTCCATCCGCATCCAATCGTCGAAGCTCACTTCGCTGCGTCCGCTCACCTGCCAGATGCAAGTCAGGCCACCCGTGATGTCGAGGCGTTGGCGCTGCCAGGATTCGTAGGCTGCGACTTCGTCCATCACCGGAGGGCGAGGGCCCACCAGGGTCATGTCGCCCTTGAGCACGTTGAAGAGCTGCGGGAGCTCGTCGATACTCAGGCGCCTGATGATTCGGCCCACGGGCGTGATGCGCGGGTCGTTCTTGATCTTGAAGATCGGGCCGTCCTTCTCATTCACAAGGCGCAGGTCGTTCTTGCGCTCTTCGGCGTCCATGTACATGGACCGGAACTTGTAGAACCGGAAGGGGCGTCCACCGCGGCCGGCCCGCCACTGGGAGAAGATCATCGACCCCGGTGACGTGGTCTTCACCGCGATCGCGGTGGCGAGGAGGATGGGGGAGACGAGGAGGATCGCAGCGCCTGAGACGAGGATGTCGACCGCGCGGCGGTAGATGGGGAGGCGCTCTTCGAACAGCGGAGCAAGGTCACGGATGGGGCGCATCCCTTCGACGGGAACCGAATGGGCGTCCATCGCCTTGGCCAGCGGGAGATCCTTCGGTGCATCGACGGCCCGGAGGCGCGCGTGGGCGCTGGGGAGCTCTACGGAGTCGGCTTTCGATGGGGACTCCGTGGCGGGGGCCGCCGAGGCAGCGGGCCCGTCAGTCCCCGTCCTTCGCATGGGACTGCCACCGCTGCCTCCTGCGGGACTCCCCGCTGGGTGGTCCGTGAAGTCGGAGAGGGTCTTGGAGCCAGCGGCCGCTGAGTCCCGTTGAAAGCGAGACTCAAACTCAGGGTTCGCTCCGCTCTGTGTCTCCGGCGACTCTTCTTGGCCCGCCCCGGGATGGGGGTAGGTGTAGACGTCGCACTTGACCCGCAGGTCGAGGCTCGCGAACTGGCCCATGGCGCTGTCCGCGAAGATCCATGAACCCTCGCCGTCGGTCTCCGGCAGGAGGGTCGCGATGCGCTCACCGTCCACGAGTCCGACGGCGTCGTAGGCACGGATCCGCTCTGTGAGCAGGTACGTCAGGCGCTTGAGGTCGTCGGGCCTCCTTTCGTCCACGCGAAAGACCACGATGGAAAAGCAATTGTCGTTGCGATCCACTCGGGCGCGTTCGCGCTGGAAGGCGCTTTCAAGTTCCGTTGGTGCAAGCACACCAGGAATCGAAAGTACATCCTTCTCGCTCGGGAGTCTGCTCCAGCGTTTGCGCTTCTGGAGCCACTTCGGGCTAGGAAACATGTGGGCGGAAAAAAGGGCGGCTTCTAACGGATAGATTCGCCGGGCATGTCGACCGGGGGGGGACGCTTGGACATACGCGGACCCCGAGAAAGATATCTCGGTGGTGGGCCATCGGGGCCCCCGATCAGGGAACCCGTGTGCGGTTATTCACAGAGCTGTCATAGTTCTCTCAGATCAGGTCTCGACCTGTGGCGCCTGTGGCTTGAGAAGCTCGGGAAGGACTTCAAGGACCGTCTCGACACGGGTCTTCCCCATGGGGGCTTGGACACGTGGCTTGGCGGGGTCTACAGAGAGACCGGCGAAGGGGAGCAACTCGCCCCCCTGTAGAACGGCGTGTCCGCGCCCGTACGGTCCAGTGCGAGCTGGGTCGCCCGGACCGAAGATCGCCAGCACAGGGGTTCCCACGGCTGCGCAGAGGTGCATGGGTCCCGTGTCGGCGGTGACCATTGCTTGGCTGCGCCTGCTGAGTTCCCAGAGCTCCGGAAGGGTGGTCTTACCGGCTAAGTTGATGACGCCATGGGAGCCCTCCATGAGCGCCTCGGCTGCGGGTATATCCCCTGGTCCACCGGTCAAAACAAGGGGGCCCACGTCCGTCCCCGAGCGTCCCCCGTGGAGCGTGCGCAGCAGTTCTCGAAATGAGGCGGTGGGCCAGAGCTTCTCTGGCTTCGAAGCGCCAAGGTTGATGAGAAGCGGCGCTCCGTTCTGCTCAACGAACTCGGTGGCGAAGTTCTCGGCCGCGGGTGGGGCCGGCAGGGAGCGCCTGGGCGCGGAGAGGCCGGCGCCGAGCAGTGCCGGGAAACGCATGTACTGAAGCGCCATGTGCTCGCGCCTGGGCCCCGGGGCGATCCGCTCCCCCGTCCAAATCCAGCTGAGCTCCTTGGACCTTGGCCGGTCGAAGCCAATGACACGCTTGGCCCCGGACATGCGAGCGATGAGGGTGCTCTTCTGCAGTCGCTGAAGGTCCAGCGCCGCGTCGTAGCGGGCACGGCGGATGCTCCCCATCAGAGCCCTGAATCCGGCGAACCCGCTCTTGCGTGGCCACGGGTGCACTCGATCCACCGAGGGGTGTCCCTCGAGCAGCGGCAGGCTCAGGGGATGGACCGCCCACCCAATGACGACGCCCGGATCCGCGTCCTTGATCGCATTGGCGACGACGAGGGCGTTGGTCACGTCGCCGATGGCCCCGAGCCGGACAATGAGAATCTTGCGCGGGAGAGGAGCCCTCGGTACCCGAGCGTCTGGACCCGTCATAGTCTCAGGTCCGTGCCGCAGAGCTTGCAGAAGCGCGCGTCAGCGGCGTGGGTTTCGTTGCCGCAGCCGGTACAGCACTGCCCGGCCAGGTGAGAACGCTGCGGTGCACGCGCGAGCTCAGCGCTGACGATGCCGGTGGGGACCGCAATGACGCCGTAGCCCATGATCATGATGATCGAGGAGACAAACTGGCCCACGGGCGTCTCAGGGGAGATGTCGCCATAGCCGACGGTCGTGAGCGTCACGATGGCCCAGTAGACACTCCGGGGGATGTTGTCGAAGCCGTGGGCCGGACCCTCGATCAGGTACATCACAGAGCCCGAAATCGTCGTGAGCGCCACGACCGTGATCACAAAGACAATGATCTTCGGAAGGCTCGCTTTGAGTGCCTTGGCCAGGTCATCTGCCTGATGGACAAAGTGGGCCAGCTTGAGGATCCGGAAAACGCGCACGAGCCGCAGCATGCGCACCACCACCAGGGCCTGGGCGCCCGGGACGAGGGCTGCCACGTAGGTGGGGAGGATCGACAGCAGGTCCACCAGCCCGAAGAAGCTCCGGGCGTAGACGGCTGGCCTGGGGTGGCAATAGAGGCGCGTGAGGAACTCCGCCGTGAAGAGCCCCGTCAGCACCCATTCCATCACCCGAAGTGTCGGGCCGTGGTGGGCGGCAATGGAGGCGACCGTCTCGGCCATCACGACGCCGATGCTGAGAACGATGGCGAGCAGTAGGCCGATGTCGAAGATTCGGCCAGGGACCGTGTCGTGCTCGAAGATCGTCTGGAAGAGCCACCGGCGCAGGCCGCTCATCGGCTGATCGGCCGCCGGCCGCCCGCCCTGCAACGCATCGACCCGGTGGTGGGTCGCATCAACGTCGGGACGGTCGGGGCGGGGGCCTGTCTCTTAT
>CAJXRJ010000248.1 GCA_913058555.1 uncultured bacterium | reverse complement strand
GGCTTGGAGTCCTGCGCCTTCCTGACGAGTAGGGATGCGGAGCTCGGCGTGACCTCGGAGCCCCTCGTGGCGCTCTTCCTCGGTGAGGAAAACCCCGACCTGGCGGCGGAGTTCCGCGCCGCGGGTCCCACGGTGGCAGAGAGTGCACTCACCGTGGACTTCGAGGATCTCTCGCGCGGCGAGCCCGAGACTTGGCTGTGGAACTTTGACGTGAACGGCAGTGGACCGACGTCCACGCTCCAAAACCCCTCGTTCGCCTACAGCTCCCCTGGCGACTACGCGGTGTCCCTGACGGTCACTCGTGCTGGGGGCGATGAGACCTCCTCGGAAACAAAGATGGCCTTCGTGACCATCCTCGAGCCGTTGACGGTCACTGGGGTTTCGATCGACAACCCCGATCCCCAGACCGATCGGGACATCACGTTCACACCAACCTTCAGCCGCGAGCCCGACGCGGGCTCGGCGACCTTCTCGTGGGATTTCGGCAGTGCCTCCGCATCGCCCATGACCTCGGCCGTCCGCATGCCGACCATGAGCTACGGCGCCGCCGGCACGTTCGACGCGGACTTCACGGTCACGGACGTCTACAGCAATCCGGCCCCGACCCCCTTTACGACCGAGGTCACGGTACGGATTGCCGACGGAGCGAGCTTCAACGTGACCGGCGAGAACGGGCTCGAGTTCACGTTCGGGAGCAACTCGACGGGGTCGCCCACGGCCCTCGCGTGGGACTTCAGCTTCAGCGGCAACCAGGGCGACCCAGGGCCGACGTTCAACAACGAGGGCAGCGGCGCTAGCATCACGAACCGGTACCCGAACAACGGGGTTCGGACGGTGGCGCTCCGGGCCACCTACGCGGGCACGGGGGATACCTATGCCTTCCGTTCGATCGACGTG
This sequence comes from uncultured bacterium, assembly GCA_913058555.1. Lineage (GTDB taxonomy): Bacteria > Planctomycetota > UBA1135 > UBA1135 > Saltatorellus. The sequence goes on along the minus strand of CAJXRJ010000248.1, from coordinate 8,602 downwards.
GACGCGATCGAGTTCAGCGTCATTCAGCCTCTCTTGACTTCAAACTGCTCGGGCTGCCATGTGGCCGGGAGCCTTTCGAGTGGATTGCCCTTCGACGGCAACGCTGCATCGGTCTACTCGAGCCTTGTGGGCGTGGACAAGACGAGCAACATCGGCGGCTGCACAGCGGCCGGTACGAAACGCGTGGATCCTTACAGCTCGGGGAACAGCTTCCTGTTCAACGTCGCCAATGGTGCCAGCTGCAGCATGTCCTCGTTCGGTTCCGGAGCGGATCGAACGACGCTTCAGAACTGGATCAACCAGGGTGCTGCGGAGAACTGAGCCGCGATCGCGGGAGCTCGTAGGACGAAAGAAGGGGTGAGGTGGAACCAGCGGTTCCACCTCACCCCTTCCTGCGTTGGCCCAGGGCGGTTTCCCCCCGAGACCGTCTGACCGCTACTTGAACATCGCCCGAGTGTCGTGGCGGTCGATCCAATCCATGACGCGGGACTGCCAGTCCTTGCGCTGATCGAGGAGAGCGTGGTCTCCGTAACCGTAGACCATTGACTCGACCGGGGTGCCCGCGTCGCGGAGGTGCCGGATGACATCCAGCGCCTGGGTCACCGGGACCTGCTCATCGAGGCGTCCATGCACGATCAGCAGCGGGACCTTGAGCTTGTCCGCGCGTTCGCGTGGGCTGCGCCGGTTCAGTTGGCTTTCCTTGTCTGGGCCGGTCCAGTCGCCGTGGATCTCACGGAGGCCGGGCCACCCGCCGCCTTCTTCGAATCCGCCCTCGATCTCCTGGTCGATGGCGCTGATCTCCTCGATGTCGGCCGCGCCAGAGATGACGGCGGCCGCGCGGATGGGGGCACCCATCTCCAGGGCCCGATAGGTCATGAGCCCACCGCGCCCGAAGCCAACCATGAAGATGCGGCTGGGGTCCACGTAGTCGAGGCGTTGCAGGAGGGCGGTGAGGGCCAGGACGTCGCGTACGTCATCGCCGCCGAACTCGTCGACGCCTTGGCTCAGCCGGTTCCCGCGGTAGGTGGTGGCCGCTGCGACGTAGCCGCGCTCGGCGTAGCGGCTCAGCTCCACGAGCAATTCGTTCTCGTCTAGCCCGCGGTTGGCGATGCCGTCGCGGTTGACGATCACGGCGCCGAGCCTGCGCCCTTCGATCGACTTTGGCCGCACGAGGAAGCTTCCGATTCGAAGGGAGTCGCTCGAGTAGGTCACCAGGTCTGCGCGGCCGCTGAGGCCCTCTTTCGCGGCGCTCCAATCGGCCTCGTCGAAGCGGTCCCGGGTGCGGGGTGGGACGTTCTCCCAGGGCTCCGTGACGGAGACGCCCACGACGCTCACGATGGCCCCGTCTTGGGCAGCGAGGCGCTCCTGCAGATGGAGTGTGTTTTTCTCTGGTGCCTCCACGTCGAATCCAGACCCACTGGCGCACGACGAGATACCGGCAAGCCCGAGGGCCGCGACCCAACCGCCCAGTCGGCGCAGCATCGTGTGGCGCCCTGGCGCAGGCGTCGCGCATGCAAAAGCAGGCGAGGCCACGGTTTGGGAGGGCAGGGATGTACGAAGTGTGTGCGGCATGGTGCGGGGTCGTGGGCTCGAATCGGGGCGGGTGGCGGCCCGGGATCACCTCGGAAAGCCTATCCGGATGGCCCCTGGGCGGCTTGGGCGGCGGCTCGGGAGCCTTCGGGAGTCGGAACGAGTTTCCGAATCGCCCCCGTCCTGTATCGTCATGGGGCGGTGCGGCGCTTGAAGGGGGCTCGAATCGCCCCAAGAGATTGGGCCGAAGGCTTGGGCATCACCCTCCTTTGCCCCAGCTTGGTTCCCCGTGGCCCCAAGACTCCAACGCAACCGCACCTGCTCCCGTACCAGCGCCCATGAACGAATTCACCAACGCCCATCGGACTCCTTCGCATCGCTCATCCCAGGGTTCGCCTTCGGCCCGGTCGATGTTCAGTCGCACGGCCCTGGGGGCCTTCGGCACGTGCATTGGACTAGGCCTGGCGATCGGCGGTGCATTCCGGCTCGGGGGGCCCGTTGAGCCCGCGATGGGAGCCGCCGAGCTCGGCGACAAGTCCGTGGCCCGGAGCGTGTCCTCCGCGTTCGAGCGCGTGGCCGACCAGGTGGCCCCAGCGGTGGTTCGCATCGAGTCCTTTGCGGTCGTGCGCGGCGTCGAGCGGCCCCTCGGCCAGGGCTCTGGCGTGATCCTGAAGGAAGAGGGACTCATCGCCACCAACGCCCACGTCGTGGCCCGGGCCACTCGACTCAGCGTCAGCCTGGTAGACGGTCGATCTTTCAACGCCCAGGTGGTGGGGCTCGACGAAGAGACCGACCTGGCGGTGCTTCACATCGATGCGGACGGCTTGGTCTCGGCGCCCCTGCGCACGGACGAGCCCGCCCGGGTAGGGGAGTGGGTGATCGCGATCGGCAACCCCCTCGGCCTCAGCCATGCGGTCACAGCGGGGATCGTGAGCGGCCGTGGCCGGACGGCTTCGATCACCACGTACGAGGACTTCATTCAGACCGACGCCGCCATCAACCCCGGAAACAGCGGCGGACCCCTCGTCGACTTGGACGGACGTGTCATCGGTATCAACACCGCGGTCGCGGACGTCTCCCGCGGCGGTCAGGGGATCGGCTTCGCGATCCCCGCGCCCATGGTGGCGACCATTGTGGAGCAGCTCGCCGAGTCCGGTCGCGTCACGCGCGGTTACATGGGCGTCCGTCTCAACGAGGTCTCGGACGGGTACGTGCGGAGCCGCGGGTACCGGGGCTCCAGCCGAGTCATCGTCGCCTCTGCGGAATCGGGCACACCCGCGGCGGCCGCCGGCGTGAAGAACGGCGAGATCATCGACTCCATCGACGGAAAGCCCGTGTCGTCCCTGCGGGGCCTCATGAGCGCGATCGCGCGCCTTCGTCCCGGTACCGACGTGAAGCTGGCGCTCGTCAGCGCCGGTGAACGTCGGGTGGTCACGATCAACCTGACGGAGCGCCCTCCCCTCGGGAAGTGACATCCCCGGCGGCTCTCGCGCTACTTGCGCACGAGCGCTCGGATGCCTGCGGCATGGGCTTCGCCCAAGTCGATCTCGATGGGCTGGTCCATGCCTTCCGTGATGACGATGTGTTGGTCGGCCGCCTTGGCCCCCTTCACAAGCTCGATCATCACGTCCCGCGCCAGGCGCGGGGCGGGCTCATCTTGCGCGCCCCATCGCAGCTCGTAGCGCCCCGCCACGGGCACCTGCACCTCGGCCTTTCGGTCCGTTCCCCAGGGGCCCAGTTGATGGGGGGCGAACTCCTCGGACATGCCCGCCGCATCCAGCTCGTCGGCTCGCCGCAGGATCACGCCGAGGTCTTCCAAGGACGCATCGCCGCGCACGACGAGCGTCGCCGTGACCGGCCTGGCCTCTTCGGTGGAGCCCGCAAAACCCAGGTCCATGTGGAGGAGTTTCCAGCCCAGGAAGGCGACGGCGGCAAGGAGCAATAGGTCAACGGCACGGGACATGGCGCCATCTTAGCGAGGCGATCTGGCGCGCGGCTGGGTCTCTTGAATCGGGGCACCCATCGCGTCCCCCGAATCCGCGGTGGGTGCGGGCCTAGGCGACGTCCACGGAGGGCCGAGGCCCCTCGCTTGCGGCTTCCTCTGCCACGCCGCGGCGCTGGGCCTCGGCCTTGGCGACCGCCAGACGCGCCTGGAGCGCGGTGTCCGGCGTGACCGAGATCGAGCTGATGCCACAATCGACGAGGAACGCAGGGATCTCGTCCGGGTAGTCACTGGGCGCCTGGCCACAAATGCCGATCTCAAGGCCCCGGGCGCGGAAGCGCTCCACGGCCTGGCGGATGAGGATCTTCACCGCGGGGGAGCGGGCGTCGACGGGATGACGGTAGCCCTCGAGGTCGTCGCGGCTGACGGCGTACACCGTTTGCACGAGGTCGTTGGATCCGATGCTGCCACCGTCGAGGTGCATGCTGTCGATGAATTCGTCGGCAAGGATGACGTTGCTCGGGAGCTCGATCATCAGGAACAGCTTGACGCCTGCTTCCGGGCCGAGGCCCCGGTCGGTGAGGAGCTGTTGCACCTCGGCGCCCTCTTCGGGGCTCCGGCAGAACGGCACCATCAGCTCGAGGTTGTCGAGCCCGAGTCGCCTTTGCACAAGGCGCAGGGCGTCGCACTCCATCTCGAAGGCCGGCAGGAAGTCGGGGTCCACGTAGCGGCTGGCTCCGCGCCAAGCGATCATCGGGTTCTCTTCTTCTGGTTCGAAGATACGGCCCCCTAGAAGCTCGCGGTACTCGTTCGATTTGAGGTCAGAAAGGCGAACCAGCACGGGGCGCGGATGGAACGCGGCACAGATCAGGCCCACGCCTTCCATGACGCGGTCCACGAAGAACTGACGCTTGTCCGCATAGGCCGCGGTGCGCCGGTCGATGGCGCCGATCAGGCCGCGAAGCTCCGCTTCGGGCTCGTTTTCGATGCGTTCGCGGAAGCGCTCGAGTTCAGGCGTGAGCTTGCCGCCCTCCAGGAAGTCCTGGAGCTCGTTGCGGTAGAGCAGCGCGAGGGGATGGACGCCCACTTCGCTGGTCAAGATGAACTCGAGGCGCGCGAGGCCCACGCCGTCCACGGGCAGCTGGCTGTCCTCGAGGGCCTTGGCAGGGAAGCCTACGTTGAGCTTGATCTTGGTCTCGAGCTCCACCGACGTGTCGATCTCTTGGCGCTCGATTTCGAAGGGGTGGGCGCCGTCGAAGACGAGGGCCACATCGCCCTCGGCGCAGGTGCCGGTGACCTCCTGCAGGGCCTTTAGCTTCTTGGTCGCGTCCTCGCAGCCCACGATGGCGGGGATGCCGAACTCGCGGGCGATGATCGCGGCGTGGGAGGTTCGACCGCCTTTCTCCGTGACGATCAGGGACGCGTCCTTCATCAGGGGCTCCCAGTCGGGCGTCGTCATCTCCGTGACGAGCACGTCTCCCTTGTCGAAGACTCGCTCCCCAAAGGGGATGTCGTCGATGGACTCGCCCCCGGCGAGGCGCTCGCGCAGCGCGCGCTTCTTGAGGATGACCTCGCCGTAGCTCTTGTAGAGACGGACGCGGCCGGCGCCGATGCGGGTACCGACGGCTTGACCTTCCGCGATGACGCGGCCGTCGGCCGCGAGCTGGCCCGCCAAGCCTTTCGGGAGGTGGTAACGCACGATCTCGCTGGGCTTCGCCTGGGCGTGCACGGTCTCGGGTCGCGCCTGAACCACAAAGAGGTCTTGGCTGCGACCGTCCTTCGCCCATTCGATATCCATGGGCTGGCCGTAGTGGGCCTCGATCATCATGCCCATGCGCGCGAGCTCAGAGATTTCCTCGCGGGTGAGGGACCACTGACGGCGGCGCGCGCTCGACGTGTCGATGCTGTCCGTGCTCGTGCCGCCCTGGGAGGAGTAGACCATGTGGATGTCCTTCGCTCCGAGGTGGCGGTGGACGATGGCGGAGTAGCCGCGATTGAGGCCCTCTTTCCACACGGTGAAGTGGTCGGGCGAGACGCTGCCCTGGACCACGAGCTCACCGAGGCCGTAGCTGGACGAAACGTGGATGACGCCCCGGTGACCTGAGTCGGGGTCGAGGGTGAACATCACGCCGGAGGTCGCGAGGTCGCTCCGGACCATCTTCATGACGACGACCGCGAGGGATGCGTCGAGGGGGTCAAGGCCCTTTGCCACCTGGTAGGAAACGGCACGCTCGGTGAAGAGGCTGGCGCAGCAGTGCTTCCATTGCAGCAGCACGGATTCGATGCCGTGGACGTTGAGGTAGCTCTCGCATTGGCCCGCGAAGCTTGCCTCCGCGGAGTCCTCAACGGTGGCGGACGATCGCACGGCGACGTCGACCTCGGCGCCGTATTCCTTGCAGAGCTGGGCGTAACCGCTCTCGATCGCGGCCTGCACGTCCATGGGCACGGGGGTAGCTACGACCACATCCCGGGCGAGCTGGGTGCGGGCGTGCATCTCGAGGTGATCGTCCGCATTCGCATTCGCAAAGCACGCATTGAGAGCGTCGCTGAGCGTTCCCGCCCGGAGGACTTCCATCCGGAGACGCGGCAGGCCTTCGGCGTCGGGAATGTCGACCCAAGCGTCCCGTGAGACCTCCGCGTCGAGGAACTGGCGGTAGGCCCGGGCCGTGGTGGTGAATCCGTTGGGCACGCGCACGCCCATCGGGACCAGTTCTCGGTAGAGCTCCCCGAGCGAGGCCCCCTTGCCGCCCACGAGATGTGCATCGTTCTTTCCAACCTCGGAGAACCAAAGGAGGAGGCTGTCGTCGCGGGAAGTCATGATCGTCTCGATGGGGAGAGGCGCGGGGGGACAGAGCGCAGGGAGGGAGAGGGAAGGGACTGTGGGCCGGTGGCGGCGGCTACCACCGATCTCCCTTCATCGGCAGGTGGGGCCCAATGCTTGAAAGGGGGATGGGCGGGACCCCTGGCCTGATCAGGTGTGGCCTATTGACGCACTGTTGCGTAACAAATTGTCAAGCTGGTGAAAGAGGCTAGTCCTAACCACTCGTGCCGCGCGAAGATGATCCGTAGAGGGTGAGACCTCTGAGCACAGGGCGACTTTCCGCCCCCTGCGGTTACCACTCACCAATTCAGCATTCCATGGCACGCACACTGATCATCGGTGCGCTCCTTTCCGGCTTCCTAGCCGCGGGCGCGTACTCCACCGGAGTCCTCGAGGACTCCCAAAGCACCCCTGCCACCGCGCAGGAAGGGTCCAAGAAGGGCCAAGACGTCAAGAAGGGGGACGATGCCAAGAAGGGCTCGGACGCCAAGAAGGACACGAAGAAAGACGCCAAGGCCGAAGAGGTGACCATCTGGATCCTCGACGCCTCGGGCAAGGGCTGAAGCGCGGGCAAGAAGGTCCGTGCGGCCGTCGACAAAGTGGTTGGTGATGACATCGATCGCATTTTTATGAGTGGTACCCGGGCGACTTTCACGCTGAAGAAAGACGCCAAGGTGGATGAGAAGGCCCTCGTGGCCGCTCTCAAGAAGAGCAAGATCACCTTCAACAGCTGCACGAGCCGGAAAGGCTCCCGTGCGAAGGCCGCCTGGGTCCTTGCGACCCCGGGCCTTACATGAAGCGACACCGCTGGCAAGGTCCGTGAGACCTTGATGAAGGAGCTTGGCACCGAGCTCGTCGGCGACGTTTTCGCCGGCACCGAAATCATCTTCCACCTGAAGGACGACAAGCCGCTCGACGAGAAAGTCGTGAAGGCCGCCCTGACGAAGCACAAGGTGAAGTCGAAGGGCAAGCTCAAGAAGGACAAGACCTACATCCTGTGACGCTCTGACGCGGAAGGCCCTCCCCGGGTCACCCGCCTGTCACCCGAGAAGCGCCCCGAGGCCCAAGTGGCCCCGGGGCGCTTCTTTTCTGTGGAAACAGCCACGTTGGGTGTCCGTTGGGATGAATTTGTCGTCCCAGGTTCAACGATTTCGGAGGAGCGTGAGTTTTTGAGGAGAATGTCGAGACGATTTGGCCGCCCGGCGACACCTCTCTATGGAAGCGGGGGGAGGCCCTCGTTTCCCTTCAGTTCGCAGCCTAGCTCGAGGCCCCCTTCGGGGCGCTGACGGCCAGGGACCGACCCGAGGAGAGAGAAAACCGAAAGTCCCCCAGGTGTTCGCCAGCGCCTGGGGGATGCCCGGTGCGAGTGGTGTTCATGGGGAGCCCGCTAGCACCGTTTTTTTATGTCCGTGCGGCCGCCTGCGGACCGCTGGCGGCTGACTGGCGCAGCCGGGGGCGGCCCCCCGGGTGGGGACGCCCAGTGATTCGGCCCCGCGCGGCCGACCATGCCGGGCCACGAAAGAGGCCCCCCGCTCGACGGTGGTCGAGCGGGGGGCCTTTGCCCTGGTCCGGGATGGGAGAGCCTTGGCGGCCCCCCGCGGGATCAGGGGAAGATGGCGCGGAGGCCAACCGAGTAGTTCGACGTCGGCGTGCCGAGGCCGGTCACGTCGCGGTGCCAAGCCTGGAAGTAACGCGTCTCGCCGGCCATGATCGTGGTCGGGCCCGAGGGGGTCGGGATCACGTCCATGTTGACGGCGACCGTCGAGGAGCCGTTGGTGCCGGAGCTGAAGATCACCCCGCCCACGCTGCGGCCGATGTTGCCGCTGAGGCAGAGGTTGCCCGCGCTGAAGCCAGGGTTCGGGATGAAGCCGTCCGTGAGGGACGTGACGATCATGCCGAAGACGTTGTTCGGAAGGTCCGTCACGTTGAGGTCGAACGTACGTGCGGTCAGGTCGAAGTTCGAAGCGCCGAGTTGCGTCGGCGTAAGGGTCGAGTTGGCGGTGGCCTGGCAGTAGTTCGAGGTGAACACCGTGGTGCCGCCGGCGCCGTTCGGTCCGTCAAGGGCCGTCAGCTGGGCGCCCGGGTTGCCCGGCTTGAAGAGCTCGAGCTGGGCCACGCGAGTGGTCGGAGCCGAGTTCGAGGTGAACCAGAAGCTGTAGGTCGTGCCCCAGCGAAGCGCGTTGGCGTCCTGGTTCTGGGAGAAGTCTTCGGTCGACCAGGTGGCGAGGCCACCGGAGACGCTCGTGGTCCAGTCGAGGTTCGTGTACCTGTCTCTTATACACATCTGACGCTGCCGACGATATGCAGTG
>CAJXRJ010000247.1 GCA_913058555.1 uncultured bacterium | reverse complement strand
GCTCGGAGATGTGTATAAGAGACAGGAGCTGGACGCCACCGAGCGGGCGGCCGAGGCCGCCGTTCTCCGGGCGCGTTGCAAGCGCGCCGCCATCAGCGCAGTGGGGTCCTTGGACCGAGAGGCCCTGGCCGTCGAGCGCCTGGCCTCGCTCGGCCTGGAGGTGATGGCTCGGCCGGCCGCGGGTCTTGCCATGCGGATCGATCATCCCGAGACCTGCGGGTCCGACCGGCAGTACGCCGCCCGGGGCGCTTTGGCCCTGGCGATGGGGGAGTGGCGCAGGGGAGAACCGTCGCCCACGCCGGGAGTCCAGGTCTTGATCGTCGACGCCGGCACGGCCCTGACCGTGGATGCGGCACAGACCGGCCGCCCCGGCGGCGAGCTGGAGTTCCTGGGTGGGGCGATCGCCCTAGGTCCCGGTGAGTTGCAGCGCGCCATCACGGGGGCGGGGGCCAGGCTTCCGGAGTTTGACCTCGACGGTGACGTGCCGGCCCTTGGCCGGTCCACGCGGGAGGCCCTTCGGTCCGGCGCGGTGGTGGGCTTCCGGGGCGCCGTTCGCGAGCTGTGTCTCTCCATATCCAAGGAGGCGTTTCCCGGGGCCAGCGCGCCCAGCGTTTTCCTCACGGGGGGCGCGCGGGCCTTCGCGCATCCAGTGTTCGCCGAACTCTATGGCGACCAGTGGATCGAGGACCCGCTCCTAATTCACAGGGGCCTCGCCATCGCGGCTTTGCACCAAGGCGGCTGAGCTCGCCCCGCCGCTCCTCTCCGCACGGGGCGAATGCCTTGCCCCTCCCTGGCTGGCAAGGTTTCGCCGGCGGCGATCACACTTCGAGGCGATAGTCCCCAGAATTGCGGCCATGGAGCCCACCACCGATGAGCGCAGCGCCGGGAATGGGTCGAGCGCCGAGGTCGACGTCCTGACAGCTCCGGGTCCGGGCGGGGTGGCGGTTCTAGGCGTGCGTGGCCCCGGCGCCACGGGCCGGCTCCATCGCATGCTGGGGAGGGCGCTGCCCCGTGACGGCGAAGTGGTGTACGGCACCCTGAGCTCTGGGGGAACTCCCCTTGACGAGGTCCTTGTGATCCGCCGCGGGGAGGGAGCCCTCGAGGTGCACCTGCATGGGGCTCCTGCGATCGTGCGTGAGGTCGCGCGCCTGCTTGCGTCCGGTCCCGGAGACGGCGCCGATGGTGAAACGGGCGAGGGGGGCGCGGGGCCCCGGCCCTCCGAAACCCTGGAGGCGCGGGCCGCTGCCTTCGCTGGCCAATGCGCGTCGGCGTGGGGGGCACGCCTGGCCATGGATCAGGCCCGCGGCCACCTGCGCCGCGCCCTCGACGACATCCTGGCGCGGCCTGCGCCCGAGCGCCCGGCGGCGTGCAGGGCCCTTGCCTCCCTGGGCCGGCGCGCCGCTCGGCTCTTCGAACCCACCGTGGTGGCGTTGACGGGACCCGTCAACGCCGGCAAGTCGACGCTCTTCAACGTGCTGATGGGCCAGGACGAAGCCGTGGTGAGCGATGCGCCTGGCACGACGCGCGACGCGATCGCCGGGTATGGGACCCTGGGTGGCTGGCCCGTGCTCTTCGTGGACACGGCCGGCGAGCGCGAGATCTCCGCGCAGGCCCTGGCGCAAGATCCGCACGCCCGCATCGAGGCGGAGGGCATGGGCCTCGCCCGCCGCGCTGCAGCCCGCGCGGAGGTGGTGTTTGCGATCCGCCCCGCTGGCAGGGCCGACGCGCCCCCCGTCACCGGTTCGCCCCAAGCGCCTGGCCACCCGATCCCCATCCTCAGTCGCGCGGACGAATCTTTGGGGTCCGATCCCGCAGACTGGCCCGAGGGAGTCCTCGCGGCCGAGCCCTTCCCCGGACACGCCCGCACTGTGATCGGCCGTGCATGGGCGGAGGCGATGGGCCTTGAGCCAAGCGCCGCGGGCTTCGTTCGTCGCCTGCTCGGAGTTGGCGTGCCCTTTGGGGCCGACCTGCTGGCGATGCTTGAGGCGGCCGGGCAGCGAGCGGTCGATGGGGAAGCTGTGACCGCGCCCGACCTGGGGCATTCTTGAGTCCTGCGTTGGGCCCGGAGGTCCCGGGGCAGGACGAATCGCCCAGAGGCCGCCCGCCCCGCTCGACGGACCCGTCTCCCGGTTGTACTGTCTGGCCTTGGCAGCATGTGGTGGGCAGGTCCCGCCTCGCACGCCATCCATGAATTCGACCCCAGCGACCCCAGTGCCCCCTTCGAATGGGGACGAAGCCGCGAGTGGCCCTGCCGCTCCGCGTCATCTCGTTTCGATCGACGACGTCTCGCTTGGGGAGATGCACGCGCTTTTTGAGCACGCGGACAAATTCGCCGCGGACCCGAAGGGCTTTGCGGACTCCTGTCCTGGGTTCATTTCCGCGAGCCTCTTCTACGAGCCATCGACGCGGACGAGACTCTCTTTTGAGTCGGCCATGCTGCGTCTCGGTGGGGGGGTGCTGACGGCGGCGGAGATGACCAGCTCGAGCGTGGTCAAGGGCGAGTCCCTCGCCGACACGATCCGGGTCGTGGGTGGCGGCTACGCCGACGTGGTGGTCCTGCGTCATCCCAGCGAAGGGGCGGCCCGCCTCGCCGCCCAGTTTTCGCCAGTGCCGGTCATCAACGCGGGGGACGGCTCCCACGAGCATCCGACCCAGACGCTCTGCGACCTCTACAACCTTCACGTGGAGCGCGGGCGCATCGAGGGGCTCGACGTGGTCCTCGCCGGGGACCTGCGTTACAGCCGGACCGTGCACTCGTTCGCCTATGCCTTGGCGCGATTCGGTGCGAACATCGTTTGTGTCCCGCAGCCGGGATTTGAGCTGCCCGAATACGTCGTGCAGCGACTCTACGATGAGTTCGGGGTCAATCCCGTGCGGGCTGACGCCCGTGGACTCGGCAAGCTGGCCGCCAACAGCGACGCGGTGTACCTGACGCCCCAGAAGCCGCACCAGCTATCTCTCTTCACGGACGCCAGGGGCTGGGAGGTCGAGCACGTCGACGCCGTCTATATGACGCGGCCCCAGACGGAGCGACATTCGGGCAAGGAGCTGTCTGAGACGACCTACCTAAGGCTGGAGAAGCGCGCCATGGCCGCCGAGTCCCTGCGGGACGCGGTCGTGATGCACCCACTTCCCCGTCGGGACGAGATCAGCGACGAGGTCGACTCCGACCCCCGGAGCATCTACTTCAAACAAGCCGCCCGGGGCGTGCCCATTCGCATGGCGATCCTGGCTTGGCTCCTCGGGCGATTGGAGCTCGGGGCGGACATGTCGGACGCGCCGAACATCGGCTACCCGGTGCCCGCAGGGACGAACCCTTGCCCCAACCCCTCGTGCATCTCCCGCACCGAGCGTCGCCACGTCATTCCGCGGACCAAGGTCCTGGCCAGGGATCCGCTCAAGGCCGCATGTGGCTATTGCACCCGTGACCTCGCCTTCGAATATGTGGGCTGCTCCTCCAGCGGGATGTACCACGCGCCGGGAGCCAAGGCCGTGAAGCAGATCCATGGGAACCACTTGGTCTTCCTGGAGAGCGCGGTCGCGGCCGCGGAGAGTGGCTTTCGACCGGCTGGCAGCGCTACGTAGCGGGTCGCTTGAGCTCCCGTCGCAGGTCCGCGATGGGCGATCTGTGCGGATCCGCACGGCAGGGGGCCCAGGAGCGATCGGCGCGCGGCGTCCCCAGGGGAATCTTCGCCTTCTTCAAGGGGGCGCTTGGTCACAGCGGAGCGGGCCCTTGGCACCCCAGGGCACCCCTGGGCGGCCCCCAGGCACGATTGGGGGGGGCTTCGGGGACGACTTCGAGCTTCCCGGCACGGCCATTGCTGCTATGGAAGCGGACTCGGTCCGTCCTCCCACTTGACCCGCACCTCTGAGGCGCGAGAATAGGGGGGGCGAATTGACCACCTGGTTCATCGACGGCGGTCTCATCCTGCGGCGCGAAGCCTCGGTTTGGGAGCGACGAAGCTGACCCAGGAGGGCTCGTAACCACTAAAATCTGTGCTTGCGACAGGCACCCTCCCCTCCCCGGGGCGTTTCCTGTCCAGAGTGATCCTCCCGGCGCTTGATGCCCCGGGCGGCAGCGATCTCTGGGCGGCGAACACTCTGTGGGGTGAAGTCGGTGACTGTCCCTGGCTCGACAACTAAGACGCCCGCGCTCCCGTTCGCCCCCCGGCCGATGGGTCCACCGGGCATCCGGCTCTACGTGGGATCGCCCGTGTAGGAATTTCAGATCCTCCGCGGCCTCCCCCAGGGCCATCGACACTCGGGCAACGGCCCGGGACCCCTTTCGCAGCTTCTTCTCACTGGCACCTCCCGCGACCGCAACTCGCCGGTGACCCCACGTCCTCGGAGCGCCTCCGCGCCCCAGCCAAGACACCCTATGCTGACCCATTGCCCAGCTTCGACTTCGAAAGCACGCAGGCGCTTCCTCGCCGGCGCCGCGCTGCTCGCTTCCGGCTTGGCCGCCTGTAGCGGCGGTAGCACTGCCGAAGTCCAACAGAACCCAGGCTCCGTCGATACGGGCTCGTCCTTCTTCTTCGGCGACCCGAACGCCGGCGGACTTGCGACGCAGTTTCGCATGGTGCAGGTCAACTACGGCCGGCTCGTGGAGCTCTTCGGCCGGGACAGCGCCGGTGGGCGCATCCCCATGGGCTCTGACTTCGTCATCGGCCAACGGGTCACGACGAACGCCACCGACTACACCTTGGTCTCCAACCCGGTGACGGGCCAAGAGATCCTGGTCATCGAGCGCGACGTGACGACGGACGACGGCCGTGCGGATTTCCTCACATTGGCCCGGGCCGCCGCGGATCAACTGGACTTGATTCAGGTACGGGACCTGGACTCGTCGGGGATCTACTCGATGCTGCCGAGGAACGCTGCGCTCGTCGTGACCTTCGACGACCTCTTGAACCCCGCTACGGTGGACAGCCGGACCGTGCAGCTGCGGACGGGTTTGCCGCCCGCCGTGCCGTTCGAGCCGCGCGTCTTCACGTCCAAGTACTTCGGCGGTCAGCTCAGCAACGGAGACTTCTACCCGACGCGGATTATCCTCGACCTGACCACAAGCGAGATCGAGGCCTTCTCGGTGGATCCGCCCCTTCCGGTCAACGGAGTGGGCGCGCCCGCCAGCTTCGACGCGAACTCCGCGAACGCCCAGCTGCGGGTCCCCTCACGCTTGAGCCAGGCCATCGGCGTGACCGAGATCCTGCGTAACCTCGCGGGCAACGCGATCGCCACCTCGGCGAACGGCCCCGTGGACTTCAACGATGCGACCCAGCCCGTGACGCGCGCGTTCCGGACCGGCGGTCGCCCCGACGTCATCGCGGACCCGTTCAACGGCTTCCTCAGGGACGAGATTCAAGCGCAAATCGTGGGCTCAACGCCCGTGAACCTCGTGCAGGCGCCCGATCAGATCGGTACGGACCCCAACGGCACCGACTTCATTTTGCCGACCCTGGAGTTCCTCTCGACCCTCTGTGGTGCGGAACCAGAGATCGGCGACGTCGTCGCACAGTCCGGCGTATTCGCCGAGATTGTGGATCCTGGCGTGTTGTCGACCGTGGTTCCGAACGGCTATGACAACGTCACGGTCCGGCTCCTGCTGGCGCCGCCGTCTTGGCCAAACAACCAAGAGTGGGAGAGCGTCGGGCTCGGCGCCGGGACGTTCGAGACCGCGTTTGACTCGCTCACCGATGTCGGCAGGGCCGCTTGCTACGTGCAGATCGTCCCGTTGCCCGTGGGCTTCCCGGATGCTCCGGTCACCGGAATCTCGACGGACTCACTCTTCGAGATTCGATTCAGCGAGCCGATGGACCCGACGTCGCTGACGGCGTTTGACTCCTTGACCCTGACGCGCTCTGCGTTCGTTCCCGGTGATCAAACTCCCACCGCCGACTTCGTGGTGGGCACCGTCGATCAGACGGCTGACCTCCGCAGCGTGACGTTCGTGCCTCAGCAGCTGCTCGCCCACATCAACGGCCAGTCCGAGTCTTACTACCTTCGGGCGGCGAACAGCGTCGAGGACACCTTCCCCCCGAAGGACCTTGCTGGTAACCCCGCACGTGCGATGCCTGAGATCGCGATGACGGTGGACCCGCTGGAATCAACGGTCCTGAACGGCGGTCGCGTGAGTCGCTTCACCTCCATCGACGAGGAGGCTCCAGCGGGGGCCGAGTTCGGCGGCCAGGTCCTCATCGACCTGCCTCGTCAGCTCCTTCGCCCGCGGCCCGTGATCACGAGCCAGGTGGTGGTGGACAATGCCCAGCCCATGATGCAGCAGATGACCTTCCTCCCCGGGGGCTTGGGTCTTATCACGCCGCATACGCCCTTTGGTTCGAAGATGCAGACCATCTGGCGATACGCCGACTGCAGCTTCTCGCTGATGGACAAGCTGGACCAGAACATCGATATCGCCGGTCTTTCCTGGGCCCCCTCGGGCGGCGGAGTGACGCCGGATGGCTTCGATCAGTTCGAAATCCGACTCGCTCACTCGGCATGGACGCCGGACGAGGACATCGACCCCGGCAGCGCCTTCCCGAGGTTCCCATTCTCGGGAATCAAGCGGGCATTCAACATCAACATCATCGGGAGCGTGCCCGGCGACGTGCCGTCCCAGGTGGTGGTGCACGAGCGCTCGCTCGGCTACCAGTTGGACCCGGGCAACCTCTACGTGAGTAGCACTGGTACCACTCTTCTGCCGTTCCCGCTCAACCGCAGCACGCCCTTCGAGGACCGGACTTACTTCACCTGGCGCGACGGTGACAACCGTGCGCGCGGTGGGGGCGGCAACGCCCCGGTGGATCCGATCGCTTACTGGGTCGCGCTCGGTCAGCCGCCTCCCCTGGTTCCGGTCTACACCCAGAACAACGTTCAATCGGTCGGCTTGCCGCTCCTGATGGAGTTCCGGGTCTTCCCTGACTCTGGCGCAATCGGTATCAACGGCTGGGACTTCAACATCGCCGTGAACTCCTCCTCGCGTCCTTACTTCCGCGCGTTCTCGAGTGGAGGCAACAACCAGTCCGGAACGATCGTGACGGTCAACCCGGATGCGTCGTCCATGGCGTCGGGTGGATTCTCCCCCGGATCCAACCCCCCCGGGGCGATCACGCCGCCGCAGGACAACGTCGTGCACCTCGGTGCCATCGACTACATCACGCGAGTCAGCCATGCGAACTCCGTGTGGTTCGTTCCCGACATCCCCGGGGAAGGTCCGACGTTCGGTGGGCGAGTCTTTAGCGAGCCCAAAGTTGAGCCTGACTTCGATCAGCAGCCGGAGGGCACGTCCCTCACGGTCCGCTTCCGCGGTGCCATCAACATGGAGTACCTCGAGGACGACATGACCGTCGCTGGCGACGGAGCGAACGGGATCCAGGACAACGAGACCGACGATCCGCTGGACGACGAGTCACCGGGCATCCCGTCCTTCCAGACGAATGCCTTCACCTTGGATATCTACGGCGACTTCTTCAACGACGTTGAGCTGCCGGTGACCCACAACCCGAACGCTCAGAACCCCGGCATCACGTTCCTCGGGCCAGACGACTTCTGGAAGGATTCTGTCGACGATATCCGTGATGCTCGCTTCTATCAGATCCGCCTGACGTTCGTCGGCAACCCTGAGAACGGCCTCTCCCCCGAGGTGTCGGCGTTCGCCTTCACTTGGGCGCAGCCGTGATCCATCGGGCGCGGTCTTCGGCCAGATCCGGATTCGGTCCCCTGGGGACCGGCATCCAAGGTCTGGCCTGACCGACGGCCGCTGGCGCTCTTTTCTCTTACTTACTGCTTCCCACTGGAACGGGTCCCGGCTTTGGCCGCCCCGTTCCGAGTGAGATTTCAACGCAAGCACGCTTCAGAGCCGCGCGTGGGCCCTGGAACTGACCTTGCTCCTTTCGCTGTTCGTTACCGCACGGTCAAATGTCAGGCTGCGGCTCGCCGCAGCTGCCTCGTCCGGATTCCCCCCCCCAATTGCAAGCCGAGCCCCTTTCCTAGATTCACCGTCACAGGACCTGTTCACAGGACTCAATTCCCGGCGCTGTAAGCGCCATCAGGCGCCCCTAGGGGCTTCCTGATCAAGGTCGAGCCCCGCCAGCTCGTTGTCCCGCCTCCCAGTGGGGGACCAGCTGGCTTCCAGAGCCCAGCTCGGCACGGACCTTGCAATCCCCCCCCAGTACATGCAGACCCAAAGCCCCAATCAGGTGCAAACCATGGATCAAGCAGGCCTTGAGCCCACACCTTCCTCTCAGCCATCTCCGCTGGGGACCGTTTCGAGCGCGCCTTCGCCTCGCCTCGGCCATAGGCTGCTCGCCCTCGGTGCCGCAGCTTCTCTCTTCCTCGCAGGCTGTAGCAGCGACTCAGCGGACCTTACAGGGCCAGTGACGGGGGCCGGTAACGGTGACTTTGCTGTCGCCGGGTCTTCGGTGCTCGACGGCGTGGTTTGGCAGCTCAACCGTTCGATCGACATCACGTTCAACGAGGACGTCGATTTCGGAACGGTCTCGCTGTCGACGATTCAGATCGTGGATAGCCAGGGTGTGCCGGCCGTCGGCTCGTTCACTCAGCCGTCGCCGCGCGTCGTCCGGTTCCAGCCGGTCTGCCCGGACAACGACGACAACACGAACGGTGGCTTCCTCCAGGGCCGCACCTATCGCTTGACGGTGCCGTCGGAGACATCCCAGGGGATCGGCGGGGGCGTGACGGTTCAAAACACCGCTGGTGAACGCCTTGAGACCGGTCTCAACGTGGCTTTCACGACGCCGCTTTCGAGCGATCCGCTCGTCCTCTTCGTCGACGTGGTCGCGGGCCCGCCTCAGGTCCGCGTTCGCGGCCTGAACGGCGAGCCGCTGGATTCTCCGAACGGATCCTACGTGGAGTACCCCGGGCGCTCCGCGCCGGACAATGTCTCGTTCCTTGAGTTCGACACGGCGCTGCAGCAGGGCCGCCTGCCGGGTGGCGAGCTTGTGCCCCTCAACCTGTATAGCGACACGGCGGAGCAGTTCGCCTTCGTCCTGCAGTTCAACCAGCCGGTTTTCGCCGCGTCGACCAACGTCAACGCTCAGCGCATCGGCATCGAGTACCTCGATATCGATCCTGTGACGTCTGCCGAGAGCTGGCGCCGCGTGCCCTCGACGGTGGAGCTGCTCTCGAACTGCACCTCGGTGGGGGCCTCCGTTCGGGTCGTTCCGACGGGCGTCGTGCCCCAGGGCTCCGATATCCGCGCCGTGATCCGTGAAGGGTTCTCGGACCTCACGGGTGACCGTGTGCCCGCGACCCTGGCGAGCTTCGCCCGCGTCTTCTCGGATCTCGCCGATCCGACGAACCCGAACATCGCGGACCGCGACGACGGTGTCGATGAGATCCTTGAGCTGTTCACGGTGGGTGGCGACGCAGACGGTTCCCTTGAGGACACCGATATCTCGTCCCCGAACCCCCGTGCCAACTGGAGCCCCGACTTCGCCCCCGGCGTTGTTCAGGCGTCCTTCGACTTCAGTGGTACCTGTCTCTTATACACATCTCCGAGCCCACGAGACTAGGCAT
>CAJXRJ010000246.1 GCA_913058555.1 uncultured bacterium | reverse complement strand
CCGGAAATGGGGCTCGGGGAATCCAGGGGGGCTTCGCGGAGGACGGCGTCGGGCCCGGCCATCTCTTTCGGGATGGGGGGCTGCGGGGTCTGCGCGCAGGCAAAGCCCAGAGGGCGCGGGTCGTGATCGTGGGCGGCGGAATCGCCGGCCTCGGCGCGGCTTGGCGTCTTGCACGTTCAGGCGTCAAGGACATCGTGGTCCTCGAGCTCGCCGGAGCCCCCGGGGGCACGTCCCGTTCGGGGTCCATGGCCTTGGACGGCGGCGGGCAGATGCCGTGCCCCTTTGGAGCCCACTACCTGCCACGGCCGCGGGCGGACCAAAGGGCGGTGGCTGCTTTTCTGGGCGACATGGGAATCGCCGAAGGCGTGGATGAGGATGGCCGTGTGCGGGTGGCGGATCGACTGCTGGTCCGGGACCCTGCCGAGAGGGTGGCTGGCCTTGGGGGCTTCTTTGAGGAGGGGCTTTGGCTCTCCGCCGGCGCGACGGCCCAGGATGTGGAGGAGCTCGAGCGATTCGAAGCCCTCGCGGAGGCCATGATTGGGGTGGATGACCGTGGTCGGCGCCATTTCAGCCTTCCCATCGAGCACTCCTCCGAGTCGCACCGCGCCCTGGATTCCATGGCCGCCAGCGAATGGGCGAGGTCGCAAGGGCTGAGCGGGGAGCGCATTCGCTGGTACTTGGAGTACGCCACCCGCGACGACTTTGGCGCGTCCTTGGGGGACACCTCCGCATGGGCGTTGCTGCACTACTTCACCTCGCGCGCCAGCCTCGAAACGAAGGAGAGCGCGTCTTACCTCACCTGGCCCGAGGGGAACGGGCGCCTCGTGGCCGGCCTGCTCGCGGCGAGCGGCGCGGGGGTGGAGACCGGCGAGGTATGCCTTTCCGTTGAGCCTGGGCCCGCTGGCTGCCGAGTGACGAGCGCCAACCCAGCAAAGGGCCAGATCACCGAGTGGAGCGCGGACTCGGTCATTCTTGCGACGCCCCAGTTTGTCACCCAGCGTCTGCTCCGGGAGGACCCCGCGCGCGACGCCAGGGCCTCGATGCGCTACGGGCCTTGGGTCGTGGCCAACTTGCACCTCTCGGAGCGGCCGACCAATCGCGGCTTCCCTTACGCATGGGACAGCGTCATCCACGGCTCCAAGAGCCTTGGCTACGTGGACGCGAGCCATCAGCTCGACCGCGGCGACGCCAAGGACACCGTTTGGAGCTGGTACCTACCGATCACCGACTCGGACGAGCGGACCGCCCGGGCGAAGCTGCTGGCCATGGGGTGGGAGGAGTGGCGGGATGCTGTCCTCGCTGACCTGCGCCGGGCCCACCCGAACATCGACGAGGTCACGACCCGGATCGACATCTGGCGCTGGGGCCACGGGATGATCAAGCCCACGCCAGGTCTTCTCTTTGGGGGCAGCCGGGCGAAAGCCGCTCGGGCGATGGGGCGCCTTCATTTTGCCCATAGCGACCTCTCGGGCATGGCCCTGTTTGAAGAGGCCCATTGGCAGGGCACGCGCGCAGCGGAGGAGGTTCTCCGGAGCGACCTTGGGATCCAGGATGAGAGTCTCCTATGACTGAGTCCCGGAGCGCTCCCTCAGCCGCCTCCCGGGAATGGGGCCAAGGGCAACTCAAGCCCGGGTGGATCCTCGGGCCCCGGGCCGACGTCGCGATCTTCACAGGACCCATCCTCGCGGCCATGGGGCTGATCTACTACGCCCATGGGCGCGGCATCTTGCACGACGAGATGCCCGTCTGGATGTTCGCTGTGCTGATCGTCGCCTGTGACGTTGCCCACGTGTACGCGACAGCGTTCAGGGTCTACCTCGATCCGGAGCGCTTCAAGGCGCGCCCGGGTCTCTTCCTCGGTGCGCCTATCGCTTGTTTCGCCGTGGGCGTGACCCTCTACAGCATGGGGCCGGAGGTGTTCTGGCGCGTGCTCGCCTACCTTGCCGTTTGGCACTTCGTGCGCCAGCAGTGGGGCTGGGTGGCCTACGCCCGGGCGAAGGCCGGAGAAGGGGACGTCGATCGGCGCCTGGATCAGCTCACCATCTACTCAGTGACGCTGTATCCCATCGTCTATTGGCACACCCACCTTCCGCGCAGCTTCGACTGGTTCCTCGCCGGGGACTTCGCGGCGGTGCCGGGGGGCCTGGGCGCGTGGGCCCACGGTGCGGCGGCTGCGGCCCATTGGGCGGTCGTGGCTGCGTTTGCGGCGCGCCAAGTTCACCGATTGGCCACGGGCCTCGGCGTGAACTGGGCGAAGCTGCAGATCGTCGCGGCCACATGGGTCGCTTGGTACGTGGGCATCGTCGCGCTCAACTCTGATATCGCCTTCACCGCGCTCAACGTCCTGAGCCATGGTGTGCCTTACCTCGCCGTCGTCTGGTCCATCGAGCGCACGTACGCGGCCCGGGGGACCCGTGACGGCGACGCGCCCGCGCGGGCGTGGGCGGCCAAGTGGTTCCAGCCCCGATTGGCGCTGCTCCTTTTGGGGGCGCTGATGCTCGTGGGCTACGGGGAGGAATGGCTCTGGCACGGGCTCGTCTGGAACGATCTCGACCAGCTCTTTCCGCGGGCATGGGAAGGGGCGCTTTCGGCCGGTTGGCTGTCGCTCCTCGTGCCGCTCCTCGCCATGCCCCAGGCCACCCACTACGTTCTCGACGGATGGCTTTGGAAGCGCAGGAAGTCAGCGGGCAACGTGGAGCTTGAGGGACTTTTCCACGGGCCCCGCTGAGGATTCCCGCAAGCGAAGGGGCCCTCGCCCGGACTCCGAATGGAGCCGGGCGAGGGCCGCAGCTAGCTGGGGATGCTGGCTGTCTTTACTCGAACACGACCTCGATGGCCTCGGTGAAGTTCGACGTCGCGGTGGGGTTCACGTCGCGATGCCAGAGCTGGAAGTTCCAGGTCTCTCCGGGCATGACCGCAGAGATCGACGCGCCTTCGGGGATGGCGAACAGGTTCACTGAGCCGGTGAGCTCGCCCGCGCCGTTGGACATGGCGAGGGTGCCGAGCAGGCGCCCGATCGAGCCACCGAGGCAAAGGACGCCTTGGCTGCCGCCGGCCATAGGGGTCACGCCCTGGGTACGGCCTGCGAGGTAGAACCCGAATTGGTTCGGTGGCAGCTTCGAGCCCATGAGCGAGAAGTCGTTCGCAGCGACCACGGGGTTTCCGAGGGCGGTGAGCTCGCCGATCTGGCCTGTCGAGTTGGGGTTCGAGGTGCAGTAGGTGTCGCCGAATGCAAGGTCTCCGCACGCGGCTACGGTGAAGCGGCCGGGGCTTCCGATGTCGCCCAAGGCGGAGGTCACCGAGGCCTGGGGATCGCCTGTATCCGAGGAACGCCAGCTGTAGGGATCGTCGAGCCCGAGGCCAACGTCGCAGGTCCACATGGACTCATCGTTCGAACGTGCACTGTAGGGGTAACGCTCGTCTCCGTAGGAGAACCGCTCATGCAAGGCATTCGAAGCGTCAAAGATGTGGATGACGTCGTTGCGGCCCAGCTTAGCGTCGGCGTTGTTCCCGAGCACCACAGCCGTTCCCGTGCCCCACGCCGCAGTGAACGCAGCGGCGTCTCCGTCGGTCACGACGATCGATTGACCGGGGGCCACCGTGCCAGCGGCGCTGAGGTCGAACACGCCCGGCGTGGCCGAGCTGTCGTCCATGCTCCAACCCGTCAAGTCGATGGGCGCGGCGGAGGTGTTGGTGAGCTCGAAGAACTCGCCGTCGCCGCCTGAGTAAAGGACCTCCGTGACGCGCAGTCCCGTGGGGCCGAAGCCCACGCGGATGTCGTTCGGGCGCCCTTCGGCGTACTTGGGGAGGAAGCGCATGCCGCTACCTGCCGTCAGGTCGCTGTTGGCGCTGACGTAGTACTCGGTGAAATCACCGGCGTTGAGGGTAACGGGAAGCGCGATGCTATAGATGCCGTCGCCAGCCGTCAGGTCGACGCCTTGGCCGTTGTCGAACATCTCGACCTCAAGGTAACGGCCGGGCTGGGCACGGTAGTAGAGCGTGACGTTTCCAACGCTCGTGATCGGAGCGGCCAGGACGCGGGTGCGCACGGCCACGGTCTGGCCGGGCTGTGGGCGGTACGGGGAGTGCGTCAGCCACTGAATGTCCGGGACGGGCTCGTTGACTTCCGGGTGGGCGAGGAGGAACGCACGGCGATCGTCCAAGTAGCGCTTCAGGCCCGGGGCCGGCAGGTTGTTGCCAGCGATGTTGACCGTCGTATCGGAGATGAAGTTGGTTTGGAACTGCGCGTAGGTGTAGAGCTTCTTCGGGTCCGCCTGCACGGCCGCATCAATGAGATCTCGGTAGCCGATGAGCTGGTCCTCGAAATCGGCCCACGTGAAGTCCTCGAGCATGGTGCGCATGTGCGCGAAGTAGCGCTCGCGCCAGCGGGGGACGGCCATCAGCTTGCTGATCGCTGGCCGGTTGCTGGAATTGAAGCGGTGGGTGGGCGAGAGCGTTGTGGTGACGCCACCGGGCCAGCCGAAGAGGCTGACGCCCCAAGATTCGTTGCCGTCGTGCTGTTGAAGGACGGAGCGGTTGTTGGTCGGATCCCAGTAGACGTTGAAGTCCGCGCCCTTTTGAATGTAGCCGTCCTCGTCCATGAAGAGGTTCTCACCCACGATCGACCAGATGGCACCGTCGATGGCAAATTTCTCGTCGATGAGTTCCGGCGTGCCCGCAGGGGTGTTGTTGAGAGCGTTGCATGCGTCCACGAGCGTCTGCCAAGCGGCGTTCGTTCCGAGGTTGCCGTCGCTCTTGAGCTCGTAGTCCGAGAAGTACGATGCGATCGCCGCGCCGAACCAACGCAGGGCCGCGCCGCCGCTGTTGGGGCACTTGATGCGCACACCGCCGCCGTCGGCGAAGTACTCCTCAAGCAGTCTCTTGTTGTACTGCTGGATGTTGACGTACACACCCCAGGGGTTGCCGTTGATGGTGACCACGACGTGGTTGCCAAGGCCGGCTGGCGTGTAGCGGCGGATGAAGCGGAAGAACCCGATCTCGCGGCAGAACGTCGGGTCTTCGATGCCGTTGTTCAGGTTGATCGTCGAGTAGCCCCAGAGGTCCGCGGTGGGGTCCTGGAAATCGACCTCGATGTTGAACGAGGCTTTCTGGGATCCTGGCGGGAGGAAGAAGAACGACGAGTTGCCTTTGATCCGCAGGCCCACGCCGGTGCGGGTGACAGGCACCGGGAGATCCGTCCCGCTGATCGTCATGTCCGCCACGAGGTTGGCGTCTTGACCGGCCTGCCAGTTCTGACGTAGCCGGGCGAAGAAGTTGGGATCGATGTTCCCGCTCGCGTCGTAGACCGTCAGGTCGATCTGACGAAGCACCGTGTCGTCGTACAGATCGGGATCCTGGGCGAAGCCGAGGGACTGGGTCGACCAACAGGCCAGGACAGCCAGGACAGCGGATTGCCAGGCAAAGGGGCGGAGGAGACTCATTCGATGTTCTGGGGAAGGTCCAGGAGGTGGATCAGAGTGGAGCGCTGGGTGTATCTATGGGGAGGAACGGGGCTACGCCCCAGGTTCCCTCTAGTCACCATACGGGGAGGTGACTTGGGCAGGTGCAACGTGGTTGCAACGCGGACGGCTACCGTGATCTAGATAGGGATCCTTCGAAGGTATTGGGGTAATCAGGGGGTGCCGGCTCATAGCCGGGGACCCTGCCCACTCGATCCGGCGCCGGGAACGGGCCTTTTGCCTCGTCGATCAACGGGGGGCCGCTGCCCCGTACGGAGGCGACGACCGAAATGGTCGCCCTGCGGTCCTCACGGCCCGGGTGCGTGGCCTCGAGTCTCTGAATGCCCGCCGTCAAGAGGAACGGAAAGGACTTTGGGCCCTGTTCGACCGTCCCCTCGAGGGCACGATAACCGTCCGCGGCAATGGTGGCCGAATGCCGGATCCGTCCGCCGCCGAGGTCCTCGAGGTCGTCAACCCCAAGGTCGAGGGTCAGCTGAATGCCGTTGAGGAGCGCCCAAAGGGGGGGCCTTTTCGCCACGTCCATGAGGAGCGCGTCAAGTTCTGGTGTGGCGAGGATGAGCTCGAGCAGGTCCGTCATCCCGGGCCAGACGGTGGCGCCATTGGCAGGGCCATTTTTGCCCGTGAAGACGAGGACGTTCGCGCCCACGTGTCGATTGGCGAGCCGCGTGCCGGATGTGTCGAAGACCTCGACGTGAATCAGCCCCGACGTGGAGAGCACGTGGATGTAACTCTCATCCTCGCTCCTGCTGAGCGTCGAAGTGGTCGGCGTTGCCTCGCCCCGCCAATTGGTGGCACCCGTGGCGTACTGAATGTCGGCCTCTGGAACGCCCTGTCCATCGAGCGACCCGATCAGGGTGAGGCGCACGAATCGCGCGACGAGCCCTTGACCGGTTTCCGCGACGACGTGGGTGAGCACGCTGTCCCCCGCGCGGGCCATGGCGAACGGATCCACTTCGGCGAGTCGGTCTTCGAATCCCGGGGGGACTTGGGCCCCCTGGGCGAGCCGCGCGAAGCCTGGGTCGGCGCCCCGCGGCCCGGCGCAGCCCGCGGCCAGGACTGCGGCGAATGATGCGGCAACGAACGGGGCCCGGAGGTCGCGCTTGCGCGCGGCCCCGGCCGAGCCCCTTCGCGGGTTGACTAGCCCTGGAATCCGGATTGGAAGGCCTCCCGTAGCTCGTCCACGCCAAGGTCCACAAGGGGGCGCCCCGTGACGCCTTTGACACGGAACCGATTCTTCTTCGAGAACGCGCCGATAGGCGTGACGGCGACGCCCATCATCTTCGTTTGGAAGTTGAACTTCTTCCCCGGCTCCACTTCCACGAGGAAGCGCGTGCACGATTCCGAGAAGAGCAGGGTCGTGTCCGTGTCGAATCCATCGGGGAAGGGCTCGTGGTCGATCGCCCCAAGGTCGATCTCAGCGCCCATGTTGCCTGCGATGCACATCTCAGCGGCAGCGACCGCGAGCCCGCCTTCCGAGAGGTCGTGGCACGAGCGAACCTGCTTCAGCTTCATGGCGGCGTGGAGCTTCGCGAACACCTTCGGCGCCTTCTCGAGGTCGGGCCGCGGGACCGTCCCGCCCTGTTCGCCAATGTGATCCAGGTACTCCGAGCCGCCAAGCTCGGCGTTCGTGACGCCCACGAGGAGCAGCAGGTTGCCCCGGGTCTTGGCATCCATGGTGACCGCGTTGGCCACGTTGGGGACGCGGGACATGGCGGTCACGTAGAGCGTCGGGGGGATCGCGAGGGTCTCATCGCCGACGCGGTACTCGTTGTTGAGGGAATCCTTCCCCGACACAAAGGGCGTGCGATAGGCCATGGCGGCGGCGTAGCAGCCCCGGCTCGCGTGCACCAGGGCTCCGAGGCGGTCGGGCTTGTCGCAGTTGCCCCAGGAGAAGTTGTCGAGGATCGCGGTGTGGTCGGGGTCGCCGCCCGTCGCCACAACGTTGCGCATCGCTTCGTCGATCACGGCTTCCGCCATGGCCCGGGGGTCGAGGGCGCCATAGCGCGGGTTCGCACCGCATCCGATGGCGACGCCCTTCTTGGAGTCCGCGAGTGGCTTCAGCACCACGCCGTCCGAGGGCGCGTCCATCTCTTCGCCGCACATGGGCTTGATGACGCTCATGCCCTGCACCTCGTGGTCGTACTGGCGCACGATCCATTCTTTGCTGGCGATGTTGGGACGACCGAGCATCGCGGTGACCGCCGCGTTGAAGCGGTTTTCCGAACCTTCGAACACCGCCGCATCGATGGGGCTGGGCGCTCCGGGGTCCGCGAAGTTCGGAGCGGTCCACTCGGCCTTGCGCGTGGGCCGCGGGGTGCCTTCGTGCAGGAAGTGCATCGACATGTCGCCGATGACCTCACCTTCGAAACGCAGAACGAGTCGCCCCGTGTCGGTGTAGGTTCCGATGGCCGTCGCTTCGACCTCCTCCGATTCGAATGTGGCGATCAGCTCGTCAAGCATCGACGGATCGACCGCGAACACCATGCGTTCCTGGGCTTCGCTGATCCAGATTTCTTCGGCGGTGAGGCCCGGGTACTTCAGGGGCACTTTCTCGAGGTCCACATCGGCCCCGCATTCCGCGCCCATCTCGCCCACGGCGGAGCTGAGTCCGCCGGCCCCGCAGTCCGTGACGGCACGGAACAACTTCGCGTCCCGGGCCTTCAATAGACCGTCGAGGACGCGCTTCTCCGTGATGGGATCGCCGATCTGCACGGCGGCGGCCGAGACCATTTCGCTTTCCTCTGAAAGCTCAATGGACGAGAACGTCGCGCCGTGGATGCCGTCGCGGCCGGTACGTCCACCGACGCAGACGATCACGTCGCCGGGCTTGACTTCCTTGGACGAGCAGTCCCGGGGGATAAGCCCGATGGTGCCTGCGTACACGAGGGGGTTGGCCACGTAGCCCTCGTGGAACCAAACCCCGCCGCTGACGGTGGGGATGCCCATGCGGTTGCCGTAGTCGCGCACGCCCTCGACAACGCCGCGCAAGATGCGGCGCGGGTGCATGGACCCTCGGGGGACGTCTTCGTCGGGAAGGTCCGTCGGGCCCACGAAGAAGGCGTCGGTGTTGGCGATTGGTTTGGCGCCGAGGCCGACACCCAGAATGTCGCGGATCACACCGCCGATACCCGTGCCCGCACCGCCGTAAGGGTCGATGGCGCTCGGGTGGTTGTGGGTCTCGACCTTGATCGCGAGGCACCAACCGCCGCGATCGGGATCCACGTCAGGCTCGAACTCGACGATGCCCGCGTTGTCATGGAATACGCTCACGCACCAATCGCGATCCAGATCGAAGGTCGCCTTTGCGATCGTGGACTTCAGCAGGTTGTCGATGGTCTCCCCGTCCATCTCGATCAGGCCGCGGAAGGTCTTGTGCTGACAGTGCTCACTCCATGTCTGCGCGATCGTCTCGAGTTCAGCGAGGCTCGGCTCGCGCTTCTCAGCGGCGTAGTGCTTCTGGATCTCCAGCATCTCCGTGAGGTTGAGGGAGAGGGCTCCCTCCGTGGAGATCTTGAGGAGCGCCTCGCCGTCGAGCTCGCTGATGGGAACTTCGATACGGCCGTGTCTCGGCCGGCCAGCGGGCGCGCCAAAGTGCAGCCCCTCCGACTCCGTTTCGATGTCCTCGATGACCTCGTTGGCAAGGGCGGTGCGCACGGCCTTGTCGAGGGCGTCCGCCGAAATGTTGCTCCCGCCGGAGATCTCCCAGGCGTGGAACGTCGCCACCTCAGCGCTCGCGTCATCGCTCTTGGCGATGCCCATCTCCTTGAGGGCGCCGTGCAGCGTGAGCGCGATGGTGTCCATGACGCCGGGCTTGCGCGCGACCAAGACGCGGCGCACGCCATCGCTTGGCCCGTCGGGCAACTTGCCTGGCTCGATGACCCGCGCCTCGTCCACCACCGGGTCGACCAGCAGCTGGCCCATGATGCGCTGGACGTCCTCGAGTGAGAGCTCGGGGGGCAGGAGATAGCCCCGGCCCATGCGAATCCCATCGATCCCCTCCACGCCAAGCTCCAAGACTGTCTCTTATACACATCTGACGCTGCCGACGATATGCAGTGTGTAGA
>CAJXRJ010000245.1 GCA_913058555.1 uncultured bacterium | reverse complement strand
TGCCGGTCCAGGGCGACAAGGATGCTCTGGTCGCACGATTCGACTCGAGCGGCCAGCTCATGTGGGGCTGGAGCTATGGCGTGGCCGGGGCGACGCTCTACCTTGTCGAGGCAGATCAGGACGGAGCCGGGGGGGTGATTGCCCTTGGTGTGCGAACGGTGGGCTCCGTGAGAACGAGGGTGGCGGTACGGCTGAGCAGTACCGGAGCCAAGCTTTGGTCCGTGGACTTACCCGGCGCACCGTTTCCGTATGACATGGCCGCGGACGATGCCGGTGGGGCCGCGTTCGTGGGAGCCGACTCAGGAGCTGGATGGGTGGGGCACGTGGATTCCATGGGGGCTCTGGACTGGGCGACACCGCTGCCCCAGATGAGCTATACAAGCACTGTCCTTCACCAACCGAACGGTGAGTGGCTCGTCTGCGGCACCGATGGCGGGTCGAGCACGGTGGACCACGTCGTCCTTGTTCGCTTAAGCGCATCCGGCGCCGTCCTTTCCACGGTCAACCTCGACGAAATCTCCTCGCCGCTTCCAGAGATCGAAGACCTCCTGATGGATAGCGAGGGCAACCTGATTCTCGGTGGCTCGCGCTGGTCCCCTGTGTCGTTCTCGGAGAACCGCGGCTGGATTGGGCGGATCGTCATCCATGAGCTGAGCACTCCCCGTTGCCCGGGGACGCCGAACTCGACAGGCAGCCCGGCGATCCCCGCGGCCCACGGCAGTCCGATGCTCGGCGACAATCGAGTGACGCTATTCGCCACTGGTCTGCCCGCCCAGGCGCCGGCGATCTTCGTCACGAGCAGGACCGTAGGCTCCGTGCCGAATCCGGGTGGCGCTGATGGAGTTCTTTGCCTTGGCGGCCCGATCGGCCGCTACGCGCGCCCGGGGGAGGTTCTCCAGGCGGACGGCTTCGGCAGGATCCACCTCGGCATCGACATGACGGACCTACCCATTCGCAATGGGGGCGTGTCGGCCATGGCGGGTGAAGAGTGGCACTACCAGGCTTGGTACCGGGATGTGGCCACCTTCGCGGGGAGCAACTTCTCAAGCTCCGCGTCGATCGTGCTCCAGTGACCTGAGCCCGGCCGTGAAGGCACGTTAGAAGAAGAGGCCCTTGGCGGTGCTGAAGTTTGACGTGGCGACGCCAAGGGCCGTGTCCCTGAACCAGCTCTGGAAGACCCAGCCCTGACCGGCCATGGCCGCGACGGTGCCTGCACCTTGGGGGATCGCCGTCAGGTCCACCCGCAGCCGTAGCTGACCCTCGGCGCCGGACGTTTGCACCTGGCCCGGCCCCACGAATCGGCCGATGGCACCCCCGAGGCAGAGGTTGCCGGTGCTGCCCCCAGGGTTCGCCACGAAGCCCTGGGCATTGGCGTTCAGGAAGAGCCCCGTCATCCCCGGCGGAACACGGTCCACGAAGAGCTCGAATGCGTTGCGGCTCAGATCGCCGGAGCCCGTGATGCGCAGGCGTGCGATGTCGCCGGTCGAGTTCGGGACCGATGTGCAGATCACGATGAGCCCGACGGGAAGTTCGGTTGCGCCAATGTCCGAGCCGCCGAGAGCCCTTGGGAATCCGTTCTGATCGAAGCTAAGGAAGTCCGTGGGGTGACCCGCATCGATGGCCGGGGACCCGGGTAGGGGGAGGCGCGAGCGCGTCGGCCCACCATGGTCAGCGGCTGCGTCGAGCATCGGATCGATGGGTTGGCTGATGGACCCGACTTGGTCGCCCAGCACGCCGTCCACGAATCCGGAGCTCGTGGGGTCCGCCCTCTCCACTAAGTTGTAGCCAAGGGAAAGGAACGTGCCAGTCACGCTGACGGACGCGCTGAAGGAGGCTGCTGCGCCGAGGACTGAGCCCCGTACGCGGGGGACGCTCGTTCCACTCACGCGGATCGACGTGCCATCGTTCGTGAGCGTCGAGTTCTCGATGAGTTGATAGCCGCTGTTCCCGCTCACATTGAGGGCCGTGGTGCGCGTGCCCGTGATGGTCGTATTGCGAAGCGCAAGGTCCGCGTCCCGCGCCTGGATGGCGGCGCCCGTTTGGTAGCTCGAGGATTCGAAGAAGGAGCCCTCGATGAGCACCGGCGCCAGTCCGGCTCGGATGGTCGGTCCCACGTAGGCGTAGTTGTCGATGACCGAGCTGTTCCGAATCGTTAGCCCAGCGGTGCCGTAGCTACGTATGACCGAGGCGGAGCTGCCGTTGATGTAGTTGTTCCGGACGGTACATTGTTCGAAGGCGAGTCCCTGGGAACCTGGTTCATCAAAGATGATGGCGCGCCCACAGCAACCGTTCATTCGCGAGTTGCTAATCGTCGAGTTTCGCAACGTCAAGCCGCCGCGATTGACCACGTTCCCTTTGGCATTGGACCCAGAGCCGGAGGCGTTCTTCAGCCAAAGGCCGCTCACCGTGACGGTCGCGCCGGACTCCACCGTGAGCAGGTTGCGGGACGACTGTCCATCCAGCACGACGCTGCCGGGTGCGCCCTGTGCCAATAGCTGTACGTCGGTATTGACGGTTAGCTCCTCGGGGTAGGTGCCTGGGGCAATGCGGATGACGTCGCCGCTCACGGCCACGGCCAGTGCCTCGCCGATGGTGCAAAAGGGCGACGCGGCCGAGCCTGTTCCGTTGAGACAATTGGCCGCGGCATCCACGAACAGGTCGGCGAGGGGAGCGGTTGGAAGCGTGCCGAGCAGGGCAATGGTGAAAGAGGCGAGCATGGTGGGCGGGTCGCAAGGAATGGGGCGCCCACATGGCGCGCCTGGGAGGTAGGCGCGAAGATGGGCAAGGCGAACGGTCCGTGGGCTTCCAAGCGTACCGATTGCCCCGGGTCTTGCTGGCCAAACGAAGGCGCCCGGGCCGGACTTCTCGAATCAGGTCTTCACCCAGGCCCACGCTTGCGGCTCCGTTCGGAATCCATCGGCCGAGGGGCGCGCGTACGGGACACTTCGAACAAGATGGCGCCCATGGATCGATCTAGGCTTGCGAAGAGCGAGGCCGTGCCTCGCCGGTTCCTCTTGGCCCTCGGATTCACCGCGGTTCTTGCGCCCCTGCTATTCGACGCGGCGGCCATGGCCGCAGCTGGGCACAAGAGCGAGGATCCCGACCGTGTGGATTTCAACCGCGACGTGCGGCCCGTTCTGGCGGAACACTGTTTCGCCTGCCATGGGCCAGACGCGGCGGACCGCAAGGCCGACTTGCGCTTGGACATCGCCACCGGTGACGACGGCGCCTACAGGGAACGCAGTGGGGCGGCGGCGATCAAGCCTGGGTCCCTCGAGGACAGCGAGGTTTGGTACCGCGTGACCACCGAGTTCGAAGAGGAACTCATGCCGCCTCCCGGAGCCCACGGCGAGCCGCTGGACGCCGAGGAGCTCGATGTCATCCGTCGCTGGATCGTGGGGGGCGCCGCCTATCAGGATCACTGGGCCTTCGTGCCGCCCAGGGATCGAGAGGTGCCCCATGCTGCGGATCCCACTTGGGGTCAGGGGCCGATCGATTCGTTGGTTCTCGCGGGCCTCCAGGCCGAGGGGGTGGCGCCGGCGCCCCGCGCGGATCGCCGCACGTTGATCCGCCGCGCGACCCTCGATATCACCGGCCTGCCGCCCACCCGCGATGAGGTCCGCGCCTTCCTCGCGGACGAGGGCCCCGGTGCCTACGGACGCCTCGTGGACCGCCTACTGGCCAAACCCCAGTACGGCGAGCACATGGCGCGGTTCTGGCTCGACCTCGTGCGCTTCGCCGACACCAACGGTGTTCACCACGATCACTTCCGCGACCTGTCCCCTTACCGGGACTGGGTGATCCGCGCCTTCAACGACGGGCTCCCTTACGACCGTTTTGCGACGGAGCAGCTCGCCGGCGATCTCCTGCCGGATCCCACCACGGATCAACTCACGGCGTCGGGCTTCCATCGCCTGCACCTCATCATCGACGGCGGCACGATGCTTCCTGAGGAGAGCCTCTCGCGGAACGTGATCGACCGCGTGTCCTCGTTCGGCACGGCCTTCATGGGGATGACGCTCCAGTGCGCCGTTTGCCACGACCACAAGTACGATCCCATCCGCCAGAAGGACTTCTTCCAGCTCTACGCGTTCTTCAACAACCTCGATGGCGCCCCCGAGACCGGCAGGCGCAGCGGTGCGGACTTCGTGCGCGGCCTTCAGCCGCCTTACGTGCGCTTCCCGACGGAGGAGCAGTCGGCGCGGCTCGCGGAGCTCACGAAGCAGATCGAGCAGGCCAAATCGAAGTTAGCAGCGTTCGAGAAGGGCCACGCGGAGCGTGAGCCGCTGGACGCCGAGATCAAGGGCCTCCAGCGGGAGCGCAACGGCGTGGAGACTGGCGTGCACGCCGTGATGGTGATGAAGGAGCGCGCTGAGCCCCGCCCGGCGTTTGTCTTCGAGCGTGGGGCCTACGACCAGTTGGGTGAGCCAGTGGAGCGGGACACGCCTGCGTTCCTTCCTCCCCTCGTGAAGGACGATGAAGGCGCCGCGCCGACGCGACTGGACCTCGCCCGGTGGGTCGTTGCGCCCGAAAACCCATTGACCGCGCGGGTGGCCGTGAACCGCTTCTGGCAGCAGTTCTTCGGCGTCGGCCTCGTCAAGACTTCCGAGGACTTTGGCACCCGTGGTGAATGGCCCCGCCACCTGGACCTTCTGGATCACCTGGCGGTTTCCTTCCGCGAGTCGGGCTGGGACGTGAAGGCTCTGGTGCGGCGCATCGTGACCTCGGAGACGTATCAGCAGTCCTCGGTCGCGCCACCTGAGGCTTTCGAGCGGGATCCCGAGAACCGCCGCCTGGCCCGGGGGGCTCGCTTCCGCTTGGACGCGGAGATCATCCGCGATCAAGTCCTCGCCACCAGCGGCCTCCTGAGCCAGGAGATGTTCGGCAAGAGCGTGAAGCCGCCCCAGCCGGCGGGGGTTTGGAAGGCGGTGACCCTTCCGGATTCCTACCCGCGCATCTTTGCGCCCGATGTCGGTGAGGACATCCGCCGCCGCAGCGTCTACACCTTTTGGAAGCGAGCCATGCCGCCGCCGCAGATGACGATCTTGAACGCCCCAGGCCGCGAGTCCTGTGTGGCGCGGCGCGAGCGCACGAACACGCCACTGCAGGCCCTTCTCTTGATGAACGAAGAGGAGTACCTGAAGGCGGCGCGTCATCTGGCGATGGAGGGGCTGGAGCACGGACCCAAAGAAGCGGGGGCTCGCGTGGACTGGCTCTACGAGACGATCACCGCGCGCCTTCCCGGGGCGTCGGTGCGCGAGTCGCTTTTGGCCGCGGCGGGGGACCTGGAGGCCATGTACGGCAAGGACCCTACGCTCGCCCTGGAGCTCTGCGCTGGCCTGGAGTTGGGCGGTGCATTCGAGGCGCCTGAAGTCGCCGCCTGGACAATGGTCACCAGCGCCATCCATAACCTGGACGTGACCCGGACGAGGGACTGATGATGAGTGACCGAACCACCCAAGAGAACACGCCTTACTTGTCACGGCGAGGCTTCCTGCGCTCCACCAGCATGGGCCTTGGCGCCACGGCGCTAGGGGCGCTCCTGCCACGGAGCGTTGCTTCGGCGCAGGAGGGCGAGCCCGCGCCCCGTGCGAAGCGCGTCATCTTTCTTTTCATGGCAGGCGCTCCGAGTCAGCTGGACCTCTTCGATCACAAGCCGGGGCTTCAGAAGCTCCTCGGTGAACCCCTGCCGGAGAGCATCAGTCAGGGGCAGCGAGTGACGGCCATGACGCGCGGCCGCGAGCAGCGCATCGTCCCGTCGATGTTCGGCTTCCAGCCCGCCGGCAAGAGCGGCGTCGAATGGAGCGAGCTCCTGCCGCACCTCTCGCGCCAGGCCGATCGCATTTGCGTGGTGAAGTCCATGCGTACGAACGCGATCAACCACGACCCGGGCAAGACCTTCATGTGCACCGGCTCGGAGATCAACGGTCGGGCGAGCATGGGGTCATGGCTGAGCTATGGGCTTGGCACGATGAACCGGGATCTGCCCGACTTCGTGGTGCTCAACTCGGCCTTCTGGACGGGGGGCAAACGCAACGTTCAGGGCCTGTACAGCCGGCTTTGGGGGAGCGGTTACCTGCCCTCGAAGCACCAGGGCGTGGCCTTCCAAACCGCCGGGGACCCCGTGCTGTTCCTGTCCAATCCGAAGGGCGTGGACGCCGCCGTGAGACGGCGCATGCTCGATGCCGTCGGCGACGTCAATCGCGCTCACTTGGAGAAGGCTGGCGACCCCGAGATCGGAACCACCATCGCGCAGCAGGAGATGGCCTTCCGGATGCAGAGCTCTGTCCCCGAGTTGACGGACCTCTCCGGCGAGCCCAAGAGCGTGCTGGACCTTTACGGACCGGAGGTGCACAAGCCCGGTTCCTTCGCGCGCAACTGCCTGCTCGCCCGGCGCATGATCGAGCGAGACGTCCGTTTCGTGCAGCTCTTCCACCGGGGCTGGGACCACCACTCGATCCTGCCCAAGCAGCTGCCCGGTCAGTGCTACGACGTGGACCAGCCGTCCGCGGCGCTCTTGACGGACCTGGCGAACCGTGGCCTCCTGGACGACACCATCGTCGTCTTTGCGGGGGAGTTCGGCCGAACTGTTTACGGGCAGGGAAAGCTCGCCCGGGACGACTACGGCCGGGACCACCACCCGCGGTGCTTCTCCGCGTGGCTGGCCGGCGGCGGCATCCAGGGCGGCATCACCTACGGCGAGACCGACGACTTCAGCTACAACGTCGTGCGCGATCCGGTGGAGGTGCGCGATCTCCACGCGACGATGCTGCACCTCCTGGGCGTGGACCACGAGCGGCTGACCTTCCCGTTCCAGGGCCTGGATCAGAAGCTCACCGGCGTGGAAGAGGCGCGGGTGGTGAAGGGCATCCTGGCCTGACGGCACCAGGTCATCCCGCAACGCAAATGGGCCCGTCCGCGCTAGCGCGGACGGGCCCATGTTCGATTCACTCTTCGCCAGGCCTAGAGCGTTTCTTTTGAGGTGTCGATGCCCGCTGCCTGGGGCTCGGCGAGTTCCGATTGACCGGCCATGGCGTGGTCGACGTTCTCGAGGGACTCGAGGTGCATCATGCGTTTGATGAACGGTGAGATGAGCACGGTCACGATGCCCGCGCCCACGGCGACCATTCCGATCGTGCTGTACACGTCGGTGACGGTTTGCACGTATTCCACCGCGGCCGCGCTGCCCGGCTGCATGTCCTCCGCGCCGCCCTCCAGGGCGGAAGAGCCGGTGGCGCTTGCGATGAGGCCGGCGACGAAGTTACCGGTCGCTGAAGCGAAGAACCAGGTGCCCATGATGATCGACGCGAGGTGCGCCGGGGCGAGGCGGTTCATGGCGCTCAGGCCCACGGGGGAGAGGCAAAGCTCGCCCATCGTGTGCAAGAGGTAGATCAAGAAGATGAACATCACGGGGATCATCTCGCCCATGCCCACCGACTTGGCGCCCAGAACGAGGACGAGGAATCCAGCACCGAGCTGCACCATGGCGAGCCCGAACTTGGCGGGCGCCGACGGCTCGATGCCCCTGCGGCCCATGACGGTCCAGAGGGCCGCGAAAACAGGCGCGAGAAGGATGATGTAGATCGAGTTGATCGACTGGAACATCGAGGCCGGAACCTCCATGCCGAGCATCTTGCGGTCCACAACCCGGTCGGTAAGCAGGTTGAGTGATGAACCCGCTTGCTCGAAGAGCGCCCAGAACAGGATGGATCCGAAGATCAGGAAGAGGGCCGCAAAAATGCGGCTGCGCTCGACCGGGGTGAGCTTGGCCTTGGCCGTGTACATCACGTAAAGGACCAGAGCACCTCCAGCGACGCCCAAGAAGCTGCCCACCAGGTCCTGGTTCTGAACGAGGAACCAGCAGGCGCCGACGGCGGCGACACCCAGGGCGTAGAGCAGCCATTCGAACTTGATGCCGGCCACCGGAGCGCTCAGGCGGTCGAGTGAGGGCGGCTCGCCGCGGCCCATCAGCAGGGGCCGGCCCCACACAAAGACGATCAGGCCGAGGAGCATGCCGACGCCTGCCGCGCCGAAGCCCCAGGACCATCCGTAGGTCTCGCCGAGCCAACCGCAGATCAGCGCGCCGAGGGCGGCGCCGAGGTTGATCCCCATGTAGAAGATCGTGTACGCGCCGTCCCGCCGCACATCCGTGAGCGGGTAGAGCTGGCCCACGATCACCGAGATGTTCGCCTTCAGGAAGCCGGAGCCCACGATGATGAACGCCAAGGCGAGCCAGAACATGTTCAGGGCTGCCGTGTCACGTATACCGCCGACGGCTCCGTCCCCCTCGAACCCCATGAAGAAGTGGCCGAGGGTCAATAGCACCGCACCGAACACGACGGCCTTGCGCTGGCCTAGGTAGCGGTCGGCCAGATAACCCCCGAGCACGGGCGTGATGTAGACGAGCGCCGTGTAGGCGCCGTAGATCACGCCGGCGTCACCGTCCGAGTAGAGCCAGTGCTTGGTGAGGTAGAAGGTCAGCAGCGCGCGCATCCCGTAATACGAGAAGCGCTCCCACATCTCCGCGAAGAACAGGACCGCGAGGCCTAGGGGGTGCCCGAAGAATCGCCGGTCGGTGATTTCGGGGAGAATCGGGGGGGATTGGGTCAACGCAGAGTCCTCACTCTTCAGCGGATCTGGGGTAGGCCTCGGGCGGCCGGTTCAGGGGTCGATGGGGCAACCTATCCGCAGGCGCGTACGGGGAACAGGGTGCTCCTCCCATTCAGCCGCGACGATATGCCCAGGGCGCTTGGTAGGGGTGGTGGAGGCGGCTTTGGCGGTGCGACCCGGCTCCGGCGGACGCCCCAGGGGCGCCCCTTGGCCGGGCGAGGGGCCTGGGGCGGTGGCCGAGACTCTCGATGCTCCCGAATCGACCTGGGCCCAGGCGGCCTGGGTGGAGGTGAGCCCAAGGGCGAGGGCGAGGGAGGTGGAGCCGGGGGCCGCTGACTGTTTCGATTTCCCGGGTCGATGTCCCGGGTCGATGTCGTGTATGCATGCGCTGGCGCGGCCGAGCTCTTCCGGTCGGAGATCATCCGTGCCCGCTCCCAGGGGAGGCGGAGGGTGGCCCACCGAATCCACAAGTGGGTCTCGATGGCTCTTTCGAACCGAGTTTTGGCAGCGACGAAATGTCGACTCGCGAGGGCTCCTCATCGTTCCCTCACAATTCATGTCGCGGGAGGAAGCTGGACCGCACCGGATCATCCGCAGGCGAGAGGGCCGGCAGCCGACCCATCGCGAACGCAAGTCGAGTGCGCCGCCCATGCTGAGCCGTTGGGGCAGCGAGAAAGCCAGATCTCCGACAGGAAGGTGCCTCTGCGTGAATCGGAGCACCGAATAGCCGTGGCCCCGCTACGCCACACGACGTGGCCCTGTGTCCCGGTCTTTCCCCATCGCACCGTTGCAGATCGACGCATGCGACGTTTGGGTCGGCAGCAAGGCTTGGGTCCCGGATCGGAACCGCAGCGCCATCGAAGCGGAAGCCCACCGTCGCTCCCCCCGATCCCTGGTATTCTAGTAGCGCTGTCTCTTATACACATCTCCGAGCCCACGAGACTAGGCATGAT
>CAJXRJ010000244.1 GCA_913058555.1 uncultured bacterium | reverse complement strand
ACGAGATCATGCCTAGTCTCGTGGGCTCGGAGATGTGTATAAGAGACAGCCGCCGCCCCATGTCCTTCCTTAGCTCACTTCTCTCCTCTTCGCCGTCCCACCACGGGCTCGACGCAAGGCTCGCTCGAATCGAACGCAAACTCGACGCCATCTGCGACCACCTCGGCCTTGAGGGAGAAGCACCCGTGCGCGTCTCCGAGCGGGTGACTGGGGCGCTACTGCGGGGCAAGAAGATCGAGGCCATCAAGATCTACCGCGAGGAACACGGTGTCGGCCTACGGGAGGCCAAGGAAGCGGTGGATGCAGCGGAGCGTCAGCTGTAGCGGTGGCACGATCTGATGAACGTGGGAAAAAACGAGGCGGCAGGGCCGATGGATCTCTGCGGCGCTAGCGGTCATGTGGTTGGACGCGGCGTACATGGATCCTTGGCAGTGCCACCCGTCAAAGCTCGAGCCGCTGGGGTCCCGGATGGAGGACAACCTCGCGCCGCTCGAGGACCTCGCCCTTGCGAAGGAGCACGAGGGTGGCGGGCCCCTCCCCGGTGATGACGGACATCGACCGGCCCCCCAAGAGGGGCACCTCCCCCATGGAGATGACCGAGTCTTCCGCGGGGACGAAGAGCGGCTGTTGGCGATCGCTCCCGGTGCGCAGGGTGAACGCGTCGGCATCGGGCCGGCAGGTCAGGTGAAACTCGGCCCTCTCCCGGGCCGCGAGGCGCAGATTTGTGGCATCGACAGCGTCCTCGAGGTTGAGGCGCCGGGGCATGAAGACCTCATCGCCGCGGAGGGCGACCCACGCCCCTTCGAGGACGAGTTGATCAAACGAGAAACGGCCCAGCTCGTCGGTGCGAACGGCACGATCCGAGGAGCCGCAAGTGGCTGAGGGCGGCATCAGCGGGCTCCCGAGCCACGGATCGATGGCGCGCCGCGGACGAGTCCATTCGAGGTCCCGCCCGCACATGACCTGCACGCCCGCGATCGGCTCCCCCAATCCATTCACGACCACCCCGGACACCTCGGTAGTGGCTTGAAGCTCAAGGGTGAGCTCAACGCCGCCCACACCGGGGGTCAACTGGACGGGCCCCGAGGCGCACAGGGTCTGGTCGTCCGCCACAAACACGTCGTAGGAGCGGGCGCTGAGCCCTTTCAACTCAAACCGGCCTGCGGCATCGGCCGTCGTTTCCTGCACCCATGAGAAGGGGCCAGCGGCCCCTGCCGCGATGGCCTCGAGGGTCCCCACGGCGGACATGGTCCTTTCGCCACGGACGGGCGCTGACCCAAACCAAGATGTGTCGGGGGTCCAGACCCGTGCGCCCGGCACCGCGGCCCCGTTCGGCGCCACCACGCGGCCATGGATGGACTGGGCCGGCCCCGGTAGCAGGACCCGGAGCTCTTCACCCGCGAGGGCCCTCCCCAGCGCCCCAGGATCGAGGGGCACCGCCGCAGCCCCATGCACGGGATCGATGGCACGCACGAGCGCCTCAGTCCGCCAATCCTCGACGTCGAGGGTGAACTCACCGTCCTTGCCCGTCGCGATCGACTCGGACCCAGCACTGACGAGACACCCAGCGACCGGTAGACCACGGTTGTCTTGAACCCTGCCGGTGATGCTGCGGACCGGCCGCTCAAGCTTGGAGAGGCTGAGGCGCAAGTCGAGGATCGAGGCCGCACGGAGCGGCGCCTGGCCTGGGCTGTAGCCATCACGGCTCGCCTGGACCAGGGCCCCCGGGAGGAAGCCCACGCTCAGGAACTCGAAGGCGCCGTCCTCCGAAGTCGTCGTCTCCGCGAGGGGGACGCGAATGGGAATGACGCGATCTCCGATCGCCATCGGCACGAAGAACTGGCCCGGGAGCGTGACCGTGACCCGGGCGTGGGCGACGGGGCTCCCTTCGTCATCGGTCACGAGGCCCGCGTAGCGCCGGCCTGCGCAGACGATCATCGTCGGGACGTCATCGGGCAGCCCCCCCCGGAGGTAGGGGCGATGGAGCGCCACCCAAGGACCTCCGGCCGTGTTCAGTCGCCCCCGGCCTTCGGGGAGGGTCATGCGGAATCGCCCGTGGGCATCGCTGGTGGCACGGGGCACTGGATCGTCAGGAGTGGGTTCGCTCGAACCCGACGCCGCGCTGCCAAAGGCCTGGCCCACTTTGGGCTCAAAGACGATCGCCACTCCGGGAACGGGGCCTCCTTCTGCGTCGACCACGACGCCCTCCAGCTCTGTGGCTCCGGGTGCCTCAACGAGGGGGGCTGGACTCACTGGCGCGGCCGCAGCCTCCACCCCCTGACGACCCATGCCTCCGCCAGACACGCGGTCCACGGGGGCACCAGCCCATTCGACCTCCCCCGCGCCCCCTTCGCCGGTGAGGCCATCGAGGGCTGACTCCCCTCGCTCGAGAAAGAAGGGGACCGCCAAGAGCGCCAGGGCGCCGACCAGAATCAGTTTGGATTGAATAGACATCGCTAAGGCACCTGCACTCGCTGCGGGCAAAGGAAAAGTCGTTCTGGGCTGCGCCATGGCGGCCAACGCGGGGAGCCACCTCTCCCGCGGCGCCCGACGATCGAGCCGTTCCCGCAAACGCGAGAGACCGCGGTCGATCCGCGTATGGACGGTCTTCACGGGAAGGTCCTGGTGGCGGGCGATCTGGCGCGGGGTCCAATCGCGCACGAAGCGCAAGAGGAGGGTCTCGCGGTAGGGCTCTTCGAGTTGGCTCACTTCCGCCATGAGGAGCCGCTGGAGCTCAAGCTCCTCAAGGAGCTCGTCGGGCGCGGGCGACGACTTCCGAAGATCCAGGGCCCGGCGCTCCTCACGGGTTTTCCTGCGGGCTTGGCCCCGCTGCTCCTGCTTGACCGCATTCCGAAGCACGCGCGCGAGCCAACCGCGGGAGCTCACCCGCGCCTTGCGCGCTGCCAGCAAGGTTTCCTGGACCGCGTCGTCTGCGCTAGCCACGTCGCTCACGAGTGAATGTGCCAGGCGCCGCAGCCAGGCGAGGTCTTCGAGTGTGATGGGGTGATCCATGGGCACCTGCAAGATGGCGCTAGCCCTTGGCATTCTTCAGGCAATCGCAACTTTTCTGGCCGCGTCCCTGCGCGAGCCAATGGACGGCTAACGAGCGAGCGACCGGAAGTGACATTCCTGTGACGAGGAATAGGGGCAGAATGGTGGGCATGCGCAAGCGACTCGCCGTTCTCCTCGCCCTAATCGCTGGATTCGGGGCCTGGTGGGCCTACGACCCAGCACAAGATCCAGGGACCGATCCGGTCGCGGATCACGATGCGGAATCCCAGGGCGGCCAGTCCCCCATCGCCAATGGGCCGGAACTGCAGCCCCCCACGGAGTCCCCCAAGGACACGGGCCGCCGGAACGCGGCCCTGGACGAAGCCCCGGCGCCGGAACTCGTCATGGCCGGGCGCGTGCTCGTCGTGCCGAGGGACGGGACCGCAAGCGAAGCTCAGCCCCTAGCGGGGGCCCTCATAGCGGTGGGTGTTGCCGACCCGAAATTGGAAGCCACGTCGGGGGCGGATGGCAGCTTCCGGCTAACCATGTTCGATCGGGGCGATCGCCCCATGAGCACCCTCATGGCCGTGACAGCCGAGGGCGATCTGATGCGTTGGTCCAAGCGCATCGACTTCACAGCCGGCATGTCTGGCCCCGAAGACCTTGTCGTCTACATGGTTCATGCGCCCGTCGCCACGGGCGTCGTCATGACCCCGGGCGGTGCCCCCGTCCCGGGCGCCTCGATCGTGCACAAGGAGACGGGCGCGACGGCAACGTCCGACGCGAATGGCCACTTCGCGATGGCGGAGCTCCCCCACGAGGACCTCACAAGCCCCCTGCGGCTCGAGGATCGACTGCTCGTCTCCAAGTCCGCGTCCAGCCTGATCTCGATCCAAGTGCCTGGATTCGATGACGACATGGTCTGGCAGCCAATCGAGGTCCTCATGGTGCCCAGCTCGACCATGGCCATTGAGGCAAAGACCCGGGACGGCACGCCCCTGGTGGGACTCGACTTCCAGCTGAACCTGTCCCCCGATGGGCCCTTCAGCAGGAACGAACGCGCGGTCTTCGGCTACTCGTTCGACGCCCGCTACGGCTCCACGGACGCGAGCGGCACGTGCAAGTTCGAGGGCGTCCCGGCGGGCGTTCATCTGCGGGTGA
This sequence comes from uncultured bacterium, assembly GCA_913058555.1. Classification (GTDB taxonomy): domain Bacteria; phylum Planctomycetota; class UBA1135; order UBA1135; genus Saltatorellus. Next base: position 5,450 of record CAJXRJ010000244.1, on the reverse strand, counting down.
CCCTCGGGGGTGTGCTTGAATTCGAAGCCCTGGATTCGGACGCGTTCCTCGTCCCTAACGGCCGCCCGAGCAAGGCCGTGCTACGCCCGCTCGCCATGGACCCCGAGGGCGAGACACGCGTGATCTACCAGCCTGACGCCTACGTGACGCTCAGGGGAATCGTCCTGGAAGCGGACGGGACGCCCTCCGTCAAGGCGCGGCTACGCTTCGACGCTGTCGACGCTGAGTCGACGATCACGTCCCTTAAGCCCGATCGCGCGCTCACCCGGGACGACGGCACCTTTGAAGTCCCAGTAGCCATCACCGGCCCCACCCAAGGGATCGTGGTGCGGGCCCAAAGCACCGTGGGCGAAAGGGCGTCTTACTCACCCTTTGGCGGCACCATCTTCCCCGACCCGCTTTCATTCGCCCAAGACACCGTCAGCGTCGCTGCCCCCCACGACCTGACCCTGCACCTCATTCCCCAAAGCAAGGTCAACGGCCGCATCGTGGATCCGGGCGGCCCCCATGAGGGCTATGTCACGGTGAGGATCGTGCCCGAATCGGACCCGGCACCTTTTGACTTCGTGCTTGGGGGCCACCTTCCAACCACCAGGACCATCTCCCGGGGGTCCTTTGAGTTCAAAGGCGTCCCCCCTGGAACGTATCGGTTGGAAGCACGCAGCGCCGAGTACGGCCTGGCCACGGTCAGCGGCGTGGCCCATGACGCAACGGACGTCGTTCTGCGATTCGGGGAACCTGAGGTTGCGCAGGTCCTCCTCAAGGTCAGCGGCCCCGATGGCATCTCTGGCATCACGGTCGATTCCGCCGAGATCCAAGTGAGTCGCCGCCTCGAAGCCCCTCGTCCCCTGGCCGGGCGCTCGACGTTCTCAACGCCCCTCGGGTATGACGGTGGCGCCCTGAGCGTCTCGTCTGGGAGTGCAAGCATCCGGACGAAAGGCGTGCGCGGCAGCGCTTCGGTGAACCACTACGCAGGGAGCGAACACGGGCTGACGCTCGCCCCCGGGTCGCACTGGATTGGCGTCCGCGGGACGGACCTTGGGGGACGGGCGATGTTCCCCGTGGGGACCGGTCCGGTGCAGATCGGAGCCGGCACCCATGAGATTCACTTTCACCTGCACGGAACGGCCTCTCTCCAGGGTCAAGTCCGGTCGGCCCGTGGCGACGGGGTGGAGCGAATGGCTGAACTCCACCTGCTCGATGGGACCTTGGTGCCTTGTGTGGGCGACAGGGCCGGCCTTCAAAGTGCCTTCAGGATCGCCTCCAACGGCCAGTTCGACGTGGACGTCCTGCCGGCGTGCCCCTTAGAGCTGTGGATTGGCACGCGCGCCGAGCTCGCGTCCGGGCGCCCTGCGTCCGTCACCAAGATCGAACCCTCGACGGGCGAATCGATCATCCTCGAGATTGACCTGTAAGGCCTTAGCCCACGCCCCGACTGCTCCGTTCGTGGACAGAGTCGCCCCGGCCCGAGTCAGTTGCTCTCAACCCAGGACACCTCGCCATCGAACTTGGGTCGTCAGGCGACTTCGGGCGCCCCGCTGCAAACGCCGGGGTAGCGTTCGTTTGCCATGCAGATTCCCATCTTCCGCGCCGCCACGCTCCTGTTCCTCGCCCCCGTCTTCACCGGATGTGCCACTCTCCAGGAGGACTCGCAAGACACCGAGCCTCTGGACGGTCCCACAACGTCGTTCGACTACATCGACGACCGAGCCGCCCAAGACGTCGAACCCCTCGAAATCGATCCCGACGAACTCTTCATCGAAGACATCGATCCTGAGGAATTGGACGGTGAGGAGCCGACGCCCGTCGCCCCCATTCGTCAGATCTCCCTCCAGGCCGGTGTCCGAGACTTCTCCGATGACGCCATCTTTGGTCGCGTCGACTCAGAGGCAGCCTTTGGCCTTGAGTACGCCCATGAAATCGCCAACGGCCTCGGCTTCGAAGTTGGCGGGATCGGATCCCTCAGCACCGAGAACGGTTTTGCGACCAACCCCGACGTCACTGGCGCCGCGGCCGAGCTTTTCGGCGGGGCCCGCTACTGGTTCAAAGGTGAGCGCCGCTGGACGCCATACGTCGGCGCAGGACTCGCTGCGATCATCGCCGGCGTCGACGATGACCAGGGTGGCCAGGTCGCCGACGACCAAGACTTCTCCCTCGGCTTCTACGCCCACGGCGGCGTTCAATACAACTTGAACGACCTACTGTTCCTCGGGCTGGATGTCCGGACGCTCTTCGGCACGGACCTCGATCTCACGACCGTTTCCGGCGACGCAGACTACCTACAGTTCATGCTCGTCCTCGGCTTCCGCCTGTAACCCCCCTCGAGAGAATCGGCCCGGCGCTCGCGTGGCGGCTCCTCGATCGCCACCACTCATTTTGCGGAGGCTGCCTTTGTGGCGGCCTCCTTCTTTTTGTGGTGAGTCACGGCGGGCGATCGCCTTTCGGGACAGCGCCAAACCGCGGGACTTGTGCCGGCGGGACGGGGCGGCCGGTGGCTAAGGCCATCAGGGCGCGTCGGATTCGTGGCATGGGGCAATGCCGTTTGGCTCAGAGGGACACCCAAGGGCCTGGATCCGCGGACCGTGACACGACCTTCCTGGGCTCGCCGGGTCACGCGGGGACGCTGGACCGTGCTGATCCCCTTGCTGACGGCACGGCCCGCGGGTCCTATCCTGGGATCATGCTCTATCGACTCACGACTTGGATCGCCGGCGCTGCTCCCGCGCTCGCCGCCACCTTCTCCCTGACCTTGCTCTCGGGCTGCGGCTCGGAGATCGACGCGCCCCCTGGGTGGCAAGTGGTGAAACGCGGCGAACTGAACGCGGCCAGTGCTGCGCTCTTGGAATCGGCGGAGTCCGCGCGCAATGGACTCGCCCGCGGCCTGGTCGGGGAACTCACGGCGGCCATTCAAGAAGGAGGTCACGTGAGCGCCATCGGCGTCTGCCAGGAACGCGCCCCCGCCATCGCGGCGACGGTCAGCGCGGAAGCTGGCGTCAAGATTGGGCGCACCTCTGCCCAGCTACGCCAGCCAGGGAACCAGGCTCCCGAGTGGGCCCAGGATCATCTGGCAGCGGCGCCGGAAGAGGCCCTCTTCATCCAAGGCGACAAGGAGTTGCGGGCCCTGTTCCCGATCATGATCGCCCCGGTCTGCCTCGCTTGCCACGGCCAAGAAGCGGACCTTGGCGACGGCGTGGGCGGTGCCCTCGCGGAGCGCTATCCCGCCGACCAGGCCGTGGGATACAAGGATGGCGATCTGCGCGGCTGGTTCTGGGTGGAGGCCTCCGCAGATTAAGGACGTGCGCGGCCAGGGCGGGGGCCGGACGGAGACTGGGCGACCGAGATCGTTCGAGGAATTTGACTTGGCTTGCAAGATTCAAGGGTGGAACCCGAAGAAGGCTGGCGTCCGACTCTCCGTCCCCGAACGTGTCCCCGACTGGCCTATCGGCCCCTCACGCCATGCTCCGACCGTCCCTTCCCCGAACGCCGCGCCTGGGTATTGTCGCCAGCGCCGCCCTTGCGGCCTGCCTCAGCGCGACTCCTGCACTCGCCCAAGGCGCCCAAGACACTTTCCACCGCGCTTACTTCGTGGAGCACGAGGAGGGCGACCTGGAGGCCGCAATTGAGCTCTACCGCAAGGCGGCCAAGCAATCCCGCCGCTCGCCGGAGCTACTCGAACGCATCGAAAAGCGCATCAGGGCCTGCTCTGAGGAGTTGGCCACCAGCGACCTCGCCGGCCTCATGCCCCATGATTCGATCCTGTACATCGAGCTCAATGAACCGGGCGCGCAGCTCTCGAACCTGCTCGATCAACTTGGCCTCCTGCAAGGCAGCGATCGCGCCGGAGGGCTCGCGATCAGCCCCCATCTCATCGATGGGGCCCTTGGACTGAGGGGCGCCGCGGTCGCGATCACAGAGATCGACCCGCGCTCGGAGATGCCAAAGGGCGTCGCCATCCTCAACCCCGGCGACATGCAGGCCGTACGCGGCCTGATCGAAACGGCACTCCCCGCGGGCGGTCAGTTGAGCAAGCCTATCCATGGCCATGCAACCTACGTCATTGAGGGGATGCTGCACGTGACGATGGGAGAGCGCCTGATCGTCGCCGGAACGGACCGCGCGCTGATCGAGGGTGTCCTGGGCCGCGTTAGCGGCGAAAGAAACGACAGTCTCGCGCAGAACCCGGCGCTTGAGAACGCCATGGAGCAGCGCGGCGACGACCTGCTCTTCTTCTGCGCGAATGCCGAGCCCGTGATGCCACTGATCCAGGGGCTCTTGCGGGATGTCTCGCGACAGGACCCTCAGGCAGCGATGGGCATCAGCCTCCTGGATGTGGAGAGCCTCCGGACGATCTCCGGCCGTTTCGGCGTGGATGACAACGGCTTCTCCATGGACGCTGGGCTTGAACTCGCGGAGGGACATCACAACGTCATGTTCAACCTCATGCGCATGCCGCATGTCTCCGAGAGCACGTTCGAGCTTATCCCGAATGGCTCCGCCGTCTTCTGGGCCGCTTCCCTCAACAAGCGTAGTGCCGGCGGAGCGGGCATCACCGACAGCGAGGGCCAGCCCGTCGTGTCGATCATGGACCTCGGCCGTGAAGTCTTCGGCAACCTCGTCGATGTGGCCGTCTTCGCGCTGCCCTCGACCTACGAAGGCCCAGGTGGCATGCCGCTGCCCGACGCCGCCCTCGCCATGAGCGTCAACGACGTGGCGCGTTCGAAGGCCCTTTGGGACCTTGGCCTTGGCCTCATTCAAGGTGCCGCCGGCTCGGGCGAACGCCAAGCCGACACGGCCCGCATCAACGGAACTGAGGTCAGCAGTTACTCCATCGAGGGCGTCAACGTCTACCTCTACGCCCAGGACGGACGCATCGTGGTTTCGCCGTCGCCGCGCGCCATCAAGGCCGCCATCAACGCCACGGACGGTCGCAACGTGACCCAGGACCGGATGTTCGCCGAGCTCATCTCTGGCGCGGCCTCCGATCACACGTCGGTCCTCGGCGTGTCGCTCGGGCGCATCGCCGACGTCGCTGCCCAGGTGATCCCGGCCCGTGAAATGGGCGACGCCGCGCCCTTCTTGGAGCTCCTCAAGCACTCCACCGTCGTCGCGACGACGCGCCACTCGGACACCGAACTCCGCTGGTCCGCGAGCGTCAACGGCCTTCCGCACGTCGGCCCCCTGATGGAGCGTTTCGTTCGGGCTGAAATGGGCCAAGGCCAAAGCTACGACGCCCGGGAAGTGCGGCCGCGCGCGGCCCAGGCAGCACCCGCCTCGACCCAGCTCTTGGCCTCTTCGCCCCGCGTGGATGTGGATGGCCTCATCGCTCAGTTCGAGAAGCTCAACGCCGACGGCCACACGAAGAGCGCCGCACGGCTCATCCCGGCCATCGCCAGCGCCCTTGAGCGCAACCCGATGGACGTGAACGCCTTCGTCTGGTCGACGATCACAAG
>CAJXRJ010000243.1 GCA_913058555.1 uncultured bacterium | reverse complement strand
CACCGAGATCTACACACTGCATATCTCGGCAGCGTCAGATGTGTATAAGAGACAGCGTGTACGCGCACCCGTCGGGTCACTGGATCCTCACGGCACTCGCTGACCTGCCTGCGGGGTCGGATGAGTGCTTGATTCTCAACGGACAGCTCGTCATCCAAGAGGGGGATTCCGCCCCATGGACGGGCGGGGCCGAAAACTGCGGCACCATCGACCAGCGCTGCGCCGTCAACGGCACGGGGGACATCGCGTTCGCCACGAACGCGTCGGGTTCCACCAACGACGACTACATTGCGACCCGCGTCGGAGGCGTCTGGGGCTACGCGGCCCGGGAGGGGGACCTTGTCCCGGGTCTCGCCGGGGCGACCCTCGACGATACGATTGACTCGCCCGTGCTCCTTGACGATGGCCGCGCCGGATACGCCGCCGATGGCATCGACGGGGTGGCCTCGACAGGGGTCGACGATGTGCTCGTGCTGGGTTCGGGCCTCCTCCTCCAGGAGGGCGTCAGTATCCCAGGGGGCCAGGCCGGCGCCCAGACCGCGATGGAGAACTTCGACCTTGGCGACTATTGGACGTCAGGGGACGGTTCGGCGTGGATCGTTCAGGGGGACCTCGAAGGACCCACGGGGCGGGACGATGTGGTGATCGTGAACGGCGACGTGGTGCTCCAGGAGGGCCAGCCGATCCCGGGCGCGACGTTCTCCGAGCCGATCGACGGTTCAGGGATTCTTGGCGTCACGATGTCCGCGGCGGGGGACTGGTTTGCCCGCGGGGACCTGGACGGTACGAATCGTGATTGGGTCGTCCAGAACGGCACGGTCGTGGCATTGGGGGAGACGCCGATCGTGGCCGGAAGCACCGAGCTCTGGGACGACGCGGTCTACCCGCCGGGGTTCTTTGGCCATGCGGGCAATGGCTTCGGCAGCTACCTCGTGGGCGGGGTCACTGACCACGTGGACCCCGCGTTGGATGCGGTCATCGTGCTCGATGGTGCGGTCGTCGTGGCCCGGGAGAGCGATCCAGTGGACCTCGACGGCAACGGGGCCATGGACGACGGCGTCTTCATCGATGCGTTTGGCGATGATGACCTGGCGCTCCTGGACGACTATCGGGTGCTCGCCGTCGTGACACTGAAGGACGCTGCCGGCAGCCGCGTCGGGCAAGCCCTCGTGGAGTTCGACGCCGGGGGCGATCTTGGCACGAGTTACTGTGACGCTGTCCCCAATTCGACGGGCGTAGCGGGGAGCCTCGCGGCTTCGGGATCGAGTCTCGCGGCGGGGGGCAGTGTGACGTTCTTGGCGGCGGATCTGCCGGTGGGAGCCAGCGCCATTCTTCTGGCCGCTCCCCTGCGCGCTTGGCTTCCGTTGTTCGCTGGCGGGGATGGGACGTTCTGCCTTGGCGGTGCCATCGGCCTCTACGATGCACCGGCGCAGATTGCCCGGGTCGACTCCACGGGGCGCGCGTCCTTTCCCGTGGATCTCCAGGCGATCCCCAACGGAGCGGGCGGGGTCATCATCGGCATGTCAGGGGACGTTTGGAACTTCCAGTGTTGGCACAGGGACCGTCGCGCCAATGGCGCTCCCACAACGAACTTCACGACCGCGGTGGAGATCGTGCTTCGATGATGGCTCCCTGAGCTAACAAAGAAACGGCGACCTTGTCCAGGGGGGACAAGGTCGCCGTTGCGTACGCTAGGAAGCGGCCCGCTTGGAATCAGCCGGTGGCTTGATCCCCGCGTATTCGCACCAGGCTTCGAAGTCCACGAAGGCGGGGGCCCACTGGCTATTGAGCTCGGCGGCGGAAGCGGTCTCCGACTTCGCCTTCCACTTCATGAGCATCCCATGGATGGGCAGGGCGTGGCGCGCCTTGAAGAGGAACGACTTGGTGTAGCTGTTCTTCAGGCGCGTCATCATCGTCGGCTTCTCATTGGCCGAGACCTCCGAGGTTATCTTCGCCTCAAAGGAGCCGCGGTTGTAGATGCCGCGGGCCCAAGCGTCGCCGGCCTTCGAGATGCGCTGGACGCCGTTGGCGCGGGAGACCTTGGTGCGGTCCAGGCGTGCCCTCTTGGGCTCCTCACCGTCCGTGTACATGGTCAGGACGCTGTCGGAGCGCACGGCCAATCCTGAGTTCGTCGGGATGCCCGTGAACTCGGGGAGCACGAGCTTGTACACGACGTTGTAGAGGCGGTAGCCGCTGAGGTACTCGAAGGGAACGCTCAGGAGCGCGCGCAGGACGTCCGGGTCGGCGAAGGGGCTGTAGAGCCGCTGGTGCATCTGCCAGGGCACCATCCAGGTGCTGGTGCGCACGCCGACGCTGCCGAAGTAGAGCTGCGTGAAGAAGGGGCGCGCAAAGCCATTGAGCCAGAACATCAGCTCTTTGTCTTCGGCTTGGAGCGAATCCAACTCGCGACGTAGAACGTCGTGGGGGTGCTCGGGAAGGCGCGCGATGAACGCAGGGTCGAAGAGCGCCGCCATCTTTCGGTCGACGGCCTCTCGGGTCACGGCTTTGACGGGGAAGAGCCCCACGTCGACGCATGCGCCGCCGAGATATTCGCCGCCGAGCACGCCTGCGATCGTGCGGTCTTCCGTGTTCTTGGCGCGATGCAGTCCGAAGGTGGCCGGTTCGAATTCGCTGTGCCCGCCTTCGATGAAGAGTGCCTCGTGGCGCACGCCCGCGGCCTTGGCCAACATCTTCCCGATCACGACGTCCCGGTCCCGGTCTTCCGCGTCGCGTTCGCCGTAGTGGGTGACGAAGCGGTGACCCTTGCGCTGTTCCGGCGTGAGGGCGCTCAGGATGAGGCGAGTGTCGGCACCGCCGGTAAGCGACATTTCGGCGTCAGGGAAGGCGTCGGAGGTGCGGCGCGCGGCGTCCTTGAATGCCTCGCCGACGACCTTTGCATGGTCCTCGATGCTCCGGCCATTCTCGATCTTGACCGCGAGGGCGTCGTGGAGGTGATCTTGGCCGGCTCCGCCGTCCTTGTAGGTTCGAATCGTGCCGGCTGGGAGCATGCCGAGGCCCTTGACCAGGGTCTTGTTCGCCAGGGTCATGCCGAACAAGTAGTACTCGGCGACAGCGCCTTCATCGAGCTCGGAAGCCACGCCCGAGAGCGCCAGAAGGGGCTCGTATTCGGTGCAAAAGGCGACGAAGTCCGAGGTCTCCACCACGAACAGCGCATGGAAGCCAAAGGCGTCGTTGCCCAGGGTCAGTTCATGCCCGTCTTCCAGGTAGGCCGCGAAGGCGAAGCTTCCGGCGACGTCACTGGGGGGGGCAGTGATCTTGCCCTCCGCCGCGAGGGCGTCCGTGAGGCCTTCGGCGAGCCCTTTCGCGTCTCCCATGGGCATCGCGTGCCCTGAGGCCATGGCGATGCGACCGTCTGCCTGGCTGGACGGGAGGGTGGATCCGCCTCCATGGGTCGCGGCGGCGCCGAGGAAACGCTCATGCTCAAAGTGAGTGAGGGAGCGCTTGCCACCCAGGGAGAACGCCATCAGCGCGTCCTTTGCGGCGTCGAGGGAGACAGGGCCTGATTTGGCGTAGAGACCGAAGATCATCGGATCGGAGGGGAGAAGGCGGTCGGTTCGGAGGAGAAGTCGCGAACAGCTTATCCGGCTCCGGGCCCGGGGGCGGAATCTGGTTGCCGGAGGTGGAACGATCTTCCAGGTCCCCCGTGGATCCTCCCGTTGCATCTCAAGCGAAACCAGAATCATTTCGATGCATGCAGGAGCCCGATTCGTGCCGCGTTCGGCGGCGCTGGGCGCTGCCCTATGAACGAGCCGACATACAAAGCCAATTCGCTTCCCGATCTTTCGGTCCTCGTCCCCACCCACGGGCGGCCCGAGGCACTCGACCGTTTGGTGGAATGCCTGAGCCAGCAGACCCTTGCGTCGGATCGATTTGAGCTTGTCATCGTCGACGACGGGGGCAGCCCGCGGGCGGACATCGATCCGGCAGCCCTGCCGTTCAGATGCAATATCCTGAGGCAGCCTAACGCCGGGCCGGCTGCGGCCCGCAACGTCGGCCTCGGGCTCTGTCGGGCGCCTCTGGTGCTCATGCTGAACGACGATGCGGTCCCGTCTGAAGACCTCCTTGAAAGTCACCTTCGGGCCCACCGGGAGCTCGGCCCCGGCCGAGCGGTCCTCGGCACCTTCCGGTTCACCGAGAGCGCCCGTCGCTCGGCCTTCACGCGGCTCCTGGATGAATCCGATCTCCTGTTCGGTTTCTCGGCCCTGACCCACGGCCGCGTGCTCGATTGGAGGTACTTCTGGACCTGCAACATCAGTCTGTCCCGTGACGCGATCCTCGGCGTGGGCGGGTTCGACGCGGAGCGTTTCGACGCCGCCATCTGTGAAGACGTTGAGCTGGGCTACCGGCTCCAGAAGGAGGGCGTTGGGGTTGTCTACCGGGAAGATTGCAGGGCCGAACATGAGCACGCCATGACCGTTGTGGAGTACCTCAGGCGAGCATCGAAGCTCGGGAAGTACTCGCTCCGGCTCGCGCGCGCCCACGACCTCCCTGGTCCGGCGTGGTCCGAGGATCGGGACGAAAACACGGCCATCGTCAAGGGGGCGATCAACTACATCGAAGGCCGCCGCGGTGCCGCCAAGTCGTTCGTGGGCCTCGTGGCTGAAATGGACCGAACGCTTGAGGGAGTCGAGATTCCCGAGGAGCTGGCGCGGGATGCCAAGCAGGCGCTCTTGCAGCACTCCCTGACGTACTCGATGAACGGGGCCTACGAAGAGGACAACGGGATCGACGCCCTGAAGATGATGGAAGAGGGGCCACCCGCCGGGATCTCCGTCGGGATCGTGGTCGTCTCCTGCAATGCCCTTGCGAATACGAAGCGGTGCATCGAGACCCTTCGGGCCAAGGCCGACCCCCGTTTCACCCAAACACTCTACGTGACGGACAATGGATCCACCGACGGGAGCGTCGAGTGGCTTGAGGGACCGGGTGCAGGTCCCGACCTGAAGCTCATTCGAAACCCCTTCAACCATGGCGCGCCGCGGGCCCGCAACCAGGCCCTTCTCGAGGCCGGTGACCACGCTTGGATCTGCTTCCTCGACAACGACGTCTTCGTGACGGAGGGGTGGCTCGGCCGTGCCCTCTATCACGGCGAAGTGGATCCGGAAGTGGGTTCGGTGTCCCTCTGCGCGAGCCGAGCGTCGAAGTTTCAGGTGGTCCCGTACGACGGACCCGATGACCAAGCGTCGCTCGATACGTTCGCGAATGCCCACTTTGCCGCGGACCCGCGCATGGGCAAGGACGCGAACCTGTTCACCTCATTCGGAGTCTTCGTTCGCTCGGAGGTCCTCGATCGCATCGGAGGCTTTGACGAAGCGTTCTCCCCGTGGGGATTCGAGGACGACGACCTCAGCCTGCGAATCGTGATGGCTGGCTGGCGCAATCGGGTGGCCAGGGACACGTACGTTCACCATGCGGCCTACGGCACCGAGGAGAAGGTCGCGCGCCACGACGAGTGGATGCGCGCCAACTGGGACACGTTCCTGGCCAAGTGGTCCCCCGAGGCCGCTGGATCGCCGCTCTTTGACTATTCGAGAGTGCAGGAGCTCCATCGAACCAACGCCACCGAGGCGCAAATTCGTTTCGACCTACCACCCGCGGGAGCGCCTGTGCCCGAGTGGGCTGGCTGCGCCGTGGACCGGGTCACCCCGGGCGAGATGTCCGAAGCCCCGGAATCGATGGACGACTTGCTGCCGGCCCCCCGAGGCGGCGTTTCGCAGGCCAGTGTTCCTGAAACTGGGGCTCCTGAAACTGAGGCTCCTGAAACTGGGGCCCCCCGATCGAGCGCGAGCACGGGCTCCCTTGACTCGGCGGTCTCTGGCGTCCTCGGTTCCCCTGCGCTGCCCCCTGGCGACAAGGCGCGTTCCAATGCCTCCGCTGGGCTCGGGGCCCCGGGGCCCGATGGCCCGGTCTTCGTGGTGAGCCCGTGTGCGCGCATCGCTACTGAGCTCGCGCGGGCCCTTGGATGGAACGCTCGTCCCGATCCCGGGATGCGTGCGATCAATGAGTACCTCCTCGCGGGGACCTCGCTGATCAGTGCCGACGGGATCTGGATTGGAGATCCTCTCGGAGAGGTTCCGAACGCCCTGAGCGCGGCACCCGAGACGGAGGTCCAGGCCGTTCTACAACCAGGTGCCGTTCATGCGGATGCGCGACTCGCGGCCACCATTCCCGCGTGGTTGGACCATGTGCCCGGCGCGCGGGTCGTGTTCGTCGTGACCGACCCATCGTCGATGCCTGCGGAGCTGCGCGAAGCGGCGGCGGCGAACCCAGAGTGCGAGGGACTCGAGATTGACGAAGGTTGCGCTGTTGGCCTCTGGCTCCGTACGACCCAGCTTGCGCTCGAACTCAGCCGCGAGGGGCGGGGCCAGAGCCGTTGGTCCTTTGTCATGGGCGACGATCTTCAGGATCCTTCCACCCTTGCAAAGATCGAGGCCTTCACGGGCTTGAGCCTGCGGGCGTCAACCACCCTTGGTGCGACCAAGGCGGCGTCCTCCGAGAGCTACCCCGCGGTGGCGCCGACCTACGACGCGGCCCGGGCCATGGCGCGCGGTGAAGGTACGCGGGTGCGTCCCCTCGATGGGCCGCCCGATCTGTCGGTGATCCTCGATTTGGAGGGGCCCGCCGCGGCTTGGGCCCCGTGCCTGGAATCCCTCGAACGTCAGTCGCTCGACGCGAGTGTCTACGAGATCGTGGCGTGCTGCCGCGAGACGACGTCCCTGGACGCACTGAAGAAGCGGACGGCGGTCCCCGAGCTGCGGGTCTTGGACGTTCGCGGTAAGACGCTCGGGGCGGCCCGCAACGCCGCCATCGCCGAATCCCAAGGCGCGTATGGGATCTTTGTGGGTTCGAGGACACGCCCCGCCTTGGACCTGCTCGAACAGCATGTCGTGGCTTTGACGGCCGCGGGTGCCGATCGCGTGATCCGGGGGGCGACGGTGCCGTTCGGGGAGTCCCAAGGGATGGCCCTTTCGCGGCTCCTTTCAGTTCTACGGACCCCCACGGGCTTCGCAGGTGAAGAGCCCGAGGCGCTCTACGAATGGCCCCGGTTTGACACTTCGAATGTATGTGTGTCGATCGAAGCCCTTCGAAGCGTGGGCCTCTTTGAGCCAGAGTCCAATGACCGAGCGTACCTCGATGCGGAGATCGGCTATCGCCTTCAGACGGACACGGGCGCTCGCATTGTGATCGCCCATGGGGCTGCCACCGAGCGACTCGAACCCGACAGCTTGAACTCCTGGCGCGACGGCATCCGGCAGAGCTACCGCGCCGTAGCCAACGTCGTCGCCCAATACCCAGGCGCCCTCGCCCAACGGGACTGGCGCATTCGCCTCACCGGCACTGTCGACGGCCACCGCGAGATGATCCGGAAGACGCTCGAAGGCCGAGGCCGGGCCGAGGCATTCGCCGGGGAACTGGCTGCCGTAGACGTGGGCGCCTTGGAACGCGCCGGCGAGGAAGGGGCCGAGATTTCCGAAGTCCTGACGGAGGCGCTCGCCGAGTACCTCGTGGAATTGGATTCCCTCTACCGCGCGGATGGTGAGCTTCAGGCATTCCAGGACCTTGGCGTGACTGGGTTTCAAGAGCTGCTTGAGAGTGGAGGAGCGGGGGACAACCGGTCAGATCCATCGACGGCGGCGCCCTGCACGCCCGCGGAAGCAACCCCCGTCTAGTCCTGGACACACGCGGCTTCGTGGGTAGCCTCTGGGTCCCATGAAGCCACTTCCAGAGCCCACCGCTGACACGCCGAGCCTGCCGGAGATCCGGCAAGCGCTAGACCTCCTGACGCCGCTGTCGGAGCGCTGCTTCGGCACGATGACGCCCGCGCAGATGTTGCGCCACAACCGGCGCTTCATGGAGCTCTACCTCGGCGAGGTCCGGGTGGGGAAGGGCATCCGCTTCGTCGCGGGGCTCGTCGGACCGTTCTTCTTGAAGAAGGTCCTCTCGAAGTCTGCCATGGACACGCCCAAGAACCTGAAGACCCTGCCCGTCCTGCGAGCCAAGGAGGGAGAGGAGCTGGACTTCGAGGCGGAGAAGGCGGAGTTCACCTCGCTCCTCACCCAGGTCGAGGGCTTGACTGGTGAACTGGACCATGCCCTCTATGGGAGTATGGATTCCAGGACCGCCCAGAACCTGGTGCGCCACCACACGGCGCACCACTTTCACCAATTCGGGCTGCTGGACCCGCGCTGATGGCGGGGCCTCACCGAGGACCTAGCGCCCGAAGTCGTAGATGAGCTTCACGAAGTTCAGGACCGGGAGGCCGTCGGCCAGGGACCAGCCGTCGCCGGACGTGTCCAGATCGAAGAGGACTTGGAAGCGCACGAAGTCCCAGGGCTGAGAGGAGAGCAGCGCGGGGTCAGATGTCCACCCCGAGGTCTGTGACAGGGCGGTGGTGAGGTCGGGCTCGCCGTCGGTGCCCGCCATGGCGCCGTCGAACAGGATTCGCACGGTTGCGTCCGGGGGGATCTTGTCCCGTTCGAAGCCCCTGTAGACCTCAAAGAACTGCGGCACGATCTCGACGCTCAGCCCAGCCGGGCCAGCGAACCAGTGGAAGAGGTTGAGGGGCACGCAATCGCCCGAGCCGATCCCGGGGATGAAGCAACCGGCGAAGATCGCCAGCCGGAGCGCGCCCTGGGCGGCGGTGGCTCCGGTCAATCTCAGACCGCCAGCTCCCCCGGGGACCGAACTGTCGCCAGGAAGGAAAACCACCCTGGATCCCGTGAGCAGCGCGGGGTGGCTCAAGTATGTCCCCACCGGGTCGGGGACCTGCCCAAAGTTCATGGAGACGGCGGCGGTCTCAAGAACGGTCAAGGGGATGGGGCCGAGGGAGTCTTCGATGGGCGTCACATCTTCGCCGTCGTGCAGGATGGCGCCGGTGGCGTCCACGCCTGCGAAGTCGAACTGCGCGGCACGGCCCGGCATGCCTGGGTCGATCTTGCCGTAACCGATATGGACCCACTTGGACTGGGCCATGGACTTACCGTCGGCGTCAGGCTGGGGGACGAGACCACCCCGGGCCCAGGACGCGCGCGGGAAGGGGAGCGTGGAGCCCGTGTCCTCGATGGAGCCGAGGTCGTCGCCGTTCAAGAAGAAGCCTTCGAACAGTGCGTCGGAGGACGCGCCGGCCGCGTCATCAGCGTTTGTCGTGGGGGCGTTGATGATCCCGGCCCGTCCGAGCGGGTTCTGTTGGCCGGCGCGATCCCCCAGCCCCGGGTCGATGGCGATGCGCAGGCTGGTGCCGCGCGGGAGGAGCCCCTCGGGAACGAAGCGAACGGCGAAACCCTCGCCTTCACAGTTGCTTGCGATCTCGGACCTTCCTCGGAGCTTCTTCCATGTGCCGTCGAGGTACTCGATCCCGACCCTGTTGATGTTGGCTTCGGCGGCCGCAATGGGCTGGTCGAAGTGGATCACGAAGGCCACATGGTTGTCCCACGCAATGAGGTGGTTGAGGGGCAGGCCGTTCGGGAGCAGGGCGCTTGCCTGTGGCTCGAACGTGGCGGACCCGAACGCCTGGTGCCTGAAGTAGGCCCGCCACATGGGGTCGACCCCGATCTCGACGTGGGTGGCGTGGGGCTCCCCCAGGC
>CAJXRJ010000242.1 GCA_913058555.1 uncultured bacterium | reverse complement strand
CGGGCGGCCATTGGTTCCGGAAGGATCCAGGGGCGAATCCACGGCCCCCGTGGGCATCTGGCCGGAGAGGCGTGAGCCGGAGCCGTTCCGGCGCTGGGCGCGTCCGCGGGAGTCACTTCCGCCCGAGCCGCTGCCACCGTGCCCGTTGGCGTCGCCCTGGTCGGTCCCTGCGCCCAGCCGTCCGCCGTCACCGTTGGCGGTGGGTGCCTCGGCGAGGATGGCTTCGATGGCGGAAAGTTCTTCCTGGAACCCGGACGGGGATCCAGCGTCAGACCGTCGACGTGCCCCGGAGAGGGGCGCGTGGGCGGAGCCGGGCCCCACGAGCGATTGGCTGACGGCGGCACTTGCCTTGTTCGTGGTCATGGGGTCGTTGGAGAGTCGATCGTGCGCTTGGACCAATGTCCGAAGGTCCTCAGCCCTGAGCGGCCAAGTCATTATGCCTTGGGACGGTGCGTCCACCTCGGCCAGCTTCTGGTCCGCATAGGCGGGATCGGAGGCCATCCAGAGCACCCGGTGCCCCGGGTGAAGGCGGGCCCAGCGGCTCACGATGCCCAGGTCCGTGGCCGGGATGGCGTCGGCGTCGAGCAGGACGGTGCCGCGGCGGTTCGACCGTTGCTGGAACAGGTCCATGGGGTCGTCCAGCGTGGCAATCTCACCGTCTGCGACCCCGGCGCTCTCCAGGAGAGCCTGAAGCCCAACGAGCCGATCCGAGGCCACTACGAGCCAATGGGGGAGGGAGCCGCGCCGCATGACAGTATTCTAAGTGGCTGCGGACGCATATTTCTCACTTCGTCTTGCAGGATTGGGCCCCGCCGCCCCACAAGCCAGGGCATTGGCGTTGCCTGGACGCAAATGTCCCTCATGGGGAGATCGCGCTTCGGCGATTTCTGCTCGGGACGCGCGTGCATCAGGCCGAAACACTTATCTGCCACGTCGGATGAAAGACCCAGCCCCCCTCGCTCGCTACCTTGGCGCGCCATGCCGCAACGGAGAATGAACCCAGACCGGTCACCAGCTCCGGCTGGCGGACCTGACCCGAACCACGCCTCCCAGGAGCCCGCCTCCCAGGGGACGGGGTCGAGGGGGCCCGTGGACATCTCCCTGGTGGTGCCGGTTTTTGATGAGGAAGAGAATCTGCCCAAGCTCCACGCCGAAATCGTGGAGCACGTCGGCTCCATGGGTCGCACCTGGGAGGTCCTTTACGTGGACGACCGGAGCCGGGATCGATCCTTCGAGGTTCTCAAGGCCCTGCAGGCAGAGGATCCCCACGTTCGGGTCGTTCGCTTCCGGCGCAACTTCGGCCAGACCCCCGCGATGAGCGCGGGGTTCGAGCACAGCAAGGGACACGTGGTGGTGACCCTTGACGCGGACCTGCAGAACGATCCTGCGGACATTCCCGCCCTGGTGGCCGAGCTCGAGAGCGGCTTCGACATCGTTGTTGGTTGGCGCAAGAATCGCCAGGACGGGCTCATGCTGCGCAAAGTGCCCTCGCGGATCGCCAACCGAATGATCGCAAAAATCACCGGATCGCCGGTCCACGACACCGGATGCACGCTCAAGGTCTTCCGGCGCGAACTGGTGGAGAACCTGCCAATCTACGCGGAGCAGCATCGTTTCCTGCCCGTGCTTTCGCTCGCGAGCGGCGCGCGCATCTCGGAACTCGTCGTGAACCACCGCCCGCGCATCCACGGCGTCAGCAAGTACGGCATCGGCCGTGCGGTGCGGGTCGCGCTTGACCTTCTGACCATGAAGATGCTGAGCTCCTTCGCCAGGAGCCCACTCCCTTACTTCGCGCTCCTTGGCGTACCTTTCCTCCTCCTCCCCGCGATGTACCTTGCGGGGGCTTTGCTCCTTCCCGGATCCGTTTCCTTTGGTACCACCTGGGGCCAGGCGGTCATCTTGAATCTCGGTGTGACGTCGATGGCAGGTGTTTACTTTGTTCTCTTGGGTCTGCTCGCGGAGCTGGTCGTGAAGCTCAGTCGTCGCAGTGACCGTCCGATGGCGAGCCGTCCCGCGGTCCGTGCTTGGCGATCGAACCACCCGAGCGGGGCAGCAGAGGCCGGAGCATGAACGAGGACGAAATGGCGGGCGCTCCCCAAGAAGGGCCCCAAGAAGAGTCGGAGGCGGGATCGACCGAAGGGGCGCATCACCGACCGGACGGTCGCTCCAGCAAGGGCGGGGGGCCCGTTCGGCCCAGCGGCTCGTCTGAAGTGCCCGTACCCCAGAGCGGCGACTCTGGTGAATTTGCGGAGCTCGTGCCCGACGTGGACGTCACGATCGTCTTCCCCGTCCAATCCCACAAGGCCGAGATCGACAACGTGCTCGGCGCCCTGGGCGGTGCACTGGATGAGCTCGGTGTGACCTGGGAGTGCATCCTCGTCTTTGATGGAATCAAGGGCGATGCGTGGGATCACGCAACCGAACTCCAGGCCAAGACCCGCGAGCAGATTCGGACCATCGCGCTGCACAAGCCCTTCGGCGAATCCGTTTGCCTTTCGAGCGCGTTTGAACACTCCCACGGCGGCCTGATCATGACGACTCCCGAGTACGTCCAGGTGGATCCAGCGGGACTCAAGGAGATGTTCCAAGCCATCGATGACGGCGCGGACTTCGTCACCACGTGGCGCGACTCGCGCGTGGATTCGCGTCTGAATCAGGTTCAATCGGCGGCCTTCAATTGGGTCGTTCGCAAGGTGGTCGGTGCCACGTTCCACGACATGAACAGCACGCTGCGCGTCATGCGCCGTGACGTGCTGGAGCAGATGACCATCTACGGCAACATGTACCGCTACTTGCCCGCTGTCGCTTATCGGCAGGGGTTTAGGGTGGACGAAGTGAAGGTCAAGCATCTGTCGGAATGGGGCGGCGCGGGCATCTTTGGCGCGGGCCTTTACCTGCGGCGCGCCTTGGATCTGCTCGGGCTGATGTTCCTGACGCGCTTCACCCACAAGCCGCTGCGGTTCTTCGGAACCCTCGGCGGCGCGTTGATGATCCTCGGGGGTTTCCTCGCGGGGACCCAGTTCTTCATGGCGTTGATGTCGGACATGCCGTTCGGCCTCTATCAACGCTCGCCATTCATCGTGGGCGTATTGCTCGTCGTGCTCGGCGCGCAGATCGTCGGGTTTGGCCTGGTGGGTGAGATCATCGTCTTCACGCAAGCTCGCAATGTCCGCGAATACCGCATCGAGCGGATCTACGAATGACCCTGTCCACCGCAGCCTCAGAGCTGTCCGGTTCCGCTGTCTCTCCATTGGCTACATCACACACGAAGGAAGCGCCCATCAACGTCCGGCGCAAGGCCCCCGAGGACGACCTTCGCATCGACGCGTTCGTCGAGGCTTCGCCACGTGCGACCTTCTTTCACCTGTCGGGCTGGACCCGGGCGGTGTGTGAGCAGTTCAAGCACCAGGATCGCTCGCTGATCGCCGAACGAGCAGGGGAGGTCGTGGGCGTCTTGCCCCTGGCCCTGTGCCGCGGATTGCGCGGTGGGCGCAGCCTGATCTCGTGTGCCTATGGCGTGTATGGCGGCCCCGCGGGGATCGATCAGGCGGTCGAGCGCGCGCTTTTTGATGCCGCCGAGAAGGACGCCATCGATCTCAAGGTTGGCCGGCTCGAGATGCGCTGCCTGGACGACCCTCAGCTGGACCTTCCGAAGGCGGACCTGCATGCGACCTTCATCAAGTCGCTCCCGGAGAAGGCGGAGGATGTGCTTCCGGGCATGCCGAAGAAGTCCCGCGCAGATGCCCGCAAAGCGCGGCGGGATCACGGACTGACCCTGGAGGAGGGCAACGGGTACCTCCCGGACCTCGTGCGCCTCTTCCACCGCAACAAACACAGTCTCGGCTCGCCGGCACTCCCAGCGAGCTTCTTCGAGCGCCTCGCCCGGACCTTCGGGGACAAGGCCACCGTCCACGTCGTCAAGAAGGACGGCGAAGTCCTCGCCGCCGTGATGTCGTTTCTCTTCCGGGACCAGGTCCTCGCGTACTTCTCGGGAACAGGCGATGATGTCGACCGCTCGTACAAGGCGAGTTGCTTCATGTACATGGCCCTCCAGGAGTGGTCCGTGGACAACGGGTATCGGGTCTTCGACTTTGGCCGCAGCCGCAAGGACTCGGGGGCATTCTCCTTCAAGGTCCGCCAGGGCTTTGAGCCGCGGGAGGTCCATTACTCCTTCCGGCTCGTCAAGGACGAGGGGCTGCCGACCTTCAACCCGTCGAACCCGAAGACGAAGATCCTCCAAAGGACGTGGCAGAAGCTGCCGTTGGCCATCACCCGTCGGCTCTCCGGCCCCGCCTCGAAGTATCTGCCCTGAGTGCCCGCGCCGTGGCGCCGTCGCCTTCTCGGGTTCTCGATGACGGTGTTTTCTTTGACTGGGATGGGGGCCTGACCCAGGGACCTGTGCCTTTCCTTGTGCCTGGGCCGCCCGCCGAGTCGTGTACTTCTTCTGGTCGAACTTCGGCTCCGATTGAATGGACGCAGGCAGCGCGTGTATCGTACGGGTGCCTTGTCCCTGTCCCCCCTCGACTCGCCGCGACCCGGTCCCTGCCAGGACCTGTCCCCGGGCGCTCTGGAGCCTGACTCCGAGCGACCGCAGAAGGCCGTGGTAGATCCAATGGGGGACTCCGAATCGAGTCTTTGTGACGGCCGCTCCAGTGACGGCCGCTCCAGTGATAGCCGCTCCAATGACGGCGCGACGGGTGACGCACCCTCCGTTCCCGTCGGGCAGCTTTGGTCGGTGGACGCGTCCGGGCTCGATCCGGAGAAGCTCGGGGGGCCTGCGGGACGCGTGGCACTCCAAGGCCTCTTCGAAGAGCTGATCCAATCAGCGGGACTTCACCCCGTGGGCGATCCCATCTGGCACGTCTTCCCTGGACCCCATGCAGGCGTCACCGGGATTGTGGCTTTGTCCGAGTCACACCTGTCCTGCCATAGCTTCCCCGAGCATGGCGGTGTGGCCCTGGACCTGTACACCTGCCGAGAGCGGCCGGGCCCGCCATGGGCTGAGATCGTGGGCCGCCACTTGGGGCACTTAGATCGGCCGGTGCACGTCGCGGTACACGCACAGCCGCGGTCCTTTCGTGCACTCGGTGCTGCTTCCCCTTCTGCTTCCTTCTCTGGCTCTGAGGCCAGCCCCCTCTCCTCGCACGGGAGCCCAAGCTGATGGCCCAGCCCTTGGTCCAAATGCGCTGCAGCAACTGTGGCGCGGACGTCCCGATCACATCGCCGGCGACCGTCACGGTCACCTGCGGCCACTGCGGGACCCTGTGCCTGCGGGGTGATGTTGACCTTCAAACCCTGGGGGAGGTGGCCCTTCCGGCGCCCCTTGCGTCGCACTTTCAGATCGGCACGGAGGGCGTTTACGACAAGCGCCGATTCGTCGTGCGTGGGCAGATTCAGCTCGACCACGGCGCGGGGCTTTGGAATGAGTGGGCGGCGGAGACCGACGACGGTTGGCTGTGGATCGCTGAAGCCCAGGGCGAGATTCAAGTCTATGAAGAGGTGGAGGGCGCCGAGGTGCCCGGCAGCGACGAGCTGCCGCCGATCCGCTCGGACACGGGAGAGTTCGACGTCGACGGGAAGTCGAAGACGTGGCGCGCTGGGTTCCGGGTCGAGGTCAACGGCAAGCGCTGGACCATCCGTGAGATCGGTCGAGGCACCGTGGTGACCTTCAAAGGGGAGCTGCCCATTCGGATGAAGCCCGGCACGCGGACCACTTACGTGGACCTCGTCCGAGGGGCCACCGATGTGGCGACGCTCGACTTCACGCGGGGCGGCACGCCAGAGTTCCTGGCTGGGCACCTCGTTGAATTGGACGCGCTCCAGATCGATCCCGGGACCCAGCCCGACCACATTCCGGAGAACATCGCGGCCACGGCGGTGACCTGCCTCCAATGCGGCGGAACGATCGAGGTTCAGGATCCGGACAAGGCGCTCACGCTCGGGTGCCAACACTGCGGCACGATCTTGCAGCGCGGCAACCACATGGAGGCCTATCACGCCGCCGAGGTGGTCGAGACGATGAAGCGCAAGCCCGCGATCCCCCTTGGGTCCCGGGGCGAGCTGATGGGCGAATCCGTCACGGTGCTCGGCTACCTCCGGAGGGGCGTGCGGGCAGACGGCCGCTACTACCCGTGGAGCGAGTACCTCTTGCGCACCGACGGCGGGGCTTACCGCTGGTTGGTGGAGAGCAGCGGTCATTGGATCCACTCGTCACCTGTCTCGCCGTCGCGATTCAAAAATCGCGGGGCTTCGGTGGTCCTGGGCAGCGAAAAAGCCAAGGCGTTCAGCGCAGGCAAGGCCGTCGTGGACACCGTGCTCGGTGAGTTCTACTGGCAGGTCAAGGTGGGGGAATCGGTCGATGCCAAGGACTTTGTGCACCCCGCGTCGGGTCGCATGGTCTCCCTCGAATCCTCCGCGTTGGAGCAGGCCGCGAGCCTTGGTTACCACGTGGAACCGAAGGTCATCGAGGAAGCGTTTCCAGATGCGAAACTGCCCAAGCGGCGCGGCGTCGGAGCGGTGCAGCCAAGCCCCTTCAAGCCGGGCGCTGTGTGGAAGACGTGCATCCTGATGCTGCTCCTTTTGACGGGGTCGTGCGTGGGCCTTCGGGCGGTGAAGGGGCCCGTGCTGGTGCACTCCCAGACCTATGGACCCGCAGCGACCGTCCCCGGCCAAGAGCTGGTGCAGTTCTCGGACACCTTTCCCATCACGCTCGACAAGCAGAACCTGAAGATCAAGATCTCGTCGAGTCGCCTGAGCCAGGGCTACCTTGAAATCATGGGGGCGCTGGTCAACGAAGACACCGGGGAAGTCACGACCTTCAAGACCGCTGTTCAGCGCTATTCCGGTTCCTCCGGTGGTGAATCTTGGTCAGAAGGCAGCCGCACTGCGTCGGTGCTGCTCGGGAATGTGCCGAAAGGGTCCTATCGCCTGCGCCTTGCGTCGACGCCCTACGACAAGGCCACAGGAGCGCAGTTCGTCGTCACGTTGAGGAGCCGCGTGCCCCGCATCGTTTGGTACGTCCTCGCGGTCTTGGCTCTTCTCGTTTACCCGATCATTGTGGGCCTGCGAGCCGGAGCCTTCGAAGCCAAGCGGTGGTCCGAGAGCGACTTCGCCTAACCGAGCGCCGGTACGCCAGCGACGCCACCGAGGCGACGCCAGGCAATCGACGCCATCCCAACGCCATGTTGAACTTCCTCAAGAACTGTCCGGGCTTCGCGATCTTCGGGGTCCTCGTGCTGGGTTTCTTCCTGTTCTTCCAGACGAGCGGCCGCGCCTCCGGTGGATCGAAGGCGCCCCAGCGCATGGACACGAAGCAGATCCGATCCTCAGCGCCCGGCTCATGGACGTACGTCTACTGGGCCCACGGCGTCCGCGGCAAGTAAGCCTCCGACGTCCCTTCTCACACTCCCTGAAGCGTGCCCCGTGCCGGGCGCCACGCTATCCCTAGCCACCTCTCCTTCGATGCGAACTGCCCTCCTCGCGCTCTTCGACCCCAAGAAAGACTTCCTGTACCCGACGCTCGAGATCCTCGGCGTGGGCGCGATCTCGATCGTGATGCTTTTGATTGTGGTTCGGCTCATGGAGAAGTTCATGCCCTTCTCCGTGCGCCATGAGCTGGAAGAGGATCACAACGTTGCGGCTGCGATCGTCATGGCTTCCATCATCCTCGGTGTGGCGATGGTGATCGCCGCGGTCGCGCAGGAATAAGTCCCGCCGGTCGATCTGGAGCGGGGCACCGCTTGATCTACTTGCTTCAGCTTCCGCATCGAGCACTCCATCCTTGAAGCTCCCCTTCGCCTTCGCGGTCGTCTTCATGGCGTCCGCGTGTGGGCTCGGCTACCAATTGGTGGCCGGTACCACCTCGTCGTACCTGCTCGGCGATTCCGTCACGCAGTTCTCGCTGACTATTGGGCTCTATCTCTTTGCCCTTGGGATCGGTGCCTACCTCACGAAGTTCATCGAGCGTGACCTGGCCGCGGTCTTCGTGCGCGTGGAGCTCGCCGTGGCGGTGGCAGGGGGCGTCTCCGCCCTGTCGCTCTTTTTCCTATGGCAGTCGGAGCTCTGGTTTCGGCCCATGCTCTACGGGGAGATCCTGCTGATCGGCACCCTGGTGGGCATTGAGATCCCCCTCTTGATGCGCCTCCTCGAGGAAGAGCTGGAGCTAAAAGAACTCGTGGCCCGGGTCCTTGCGTGGGACTATGTCGGTGCCTTGGTCGCAGCGCTGATGTTCCCGATTCTGCTCGTGCCCCGGCTTGGGCTTGCGCGCTCCGCGCTGGCGTTTGGGCTCGTGAATGCGGCTGTGGCCCTGTGGAGCGTGTCGCTCTTTCGCTCGCGACTGACGCGGCCCATCGGACTCCAGATTCAGTCGTGCGTGGTGATCGCGGGTCTCGCGGCGCTCTTCAGCCAAGCGGACCGCCTCTCGACCCTGGCCGAGCACCAGATCTACTCCGGTGAAATCGTGCACGCGAAGACGTCCCCGTACCAGCGCGTCGTCGTCACCCGCACCGGCAAGCACTTCCAACTTTTCCTGTCGGGCGCGCTCCAGTTCAATTCCGAGGACGAGTACCGCTACCACGAGGCCCTTGTTCACCCGGCCATGGCCGTCGCGGGGGAGCCCCGACGGGTCTTGATCCTGGGTGGGGGAGACGGACTCGCGGCACGCGAGATCCTGCGGCACCCCTCCGTCGAGAGGGTCGTGCTCGTGGACCTCGATCCCGCCGTGACGGCCCTCGCCAAGTCCTTTGAGCCCTTCGTCCGGCTCAACGAGTCGTCCCTGGCGGATCCACGGATCGAGGTCGTCAACGCGGACGCGATGAACTGGCTGCAAGAGTCCAAGGCACTCTTCGACGTGGCCATCGTCGACTTCCCAGATCCCCATTCGTTCGCCGTCGGGAAGCTGTATACCGACACCTTCTATGGTGCCCTCATGGCTCGGCTTGCGCCCCACGGCGCGATTGCGGTGCAGAGCACCAGCCCGCGCCTCGCGCCCCAGAGCTACTGGTGCATCGCCCGCACCATGGAGTCCGTGGGGCTCTTCGTGCGTCCCTATCACGCCGCCGTCCCGAGCTTCGGCGAATGGGGATTCATGCTAGCGAGCCGCCGGGCCTTCGAGATTCCGGCAGAGGCGCCCGAGGGGCTGCGCTACCTGTCGCCAGAGTTCATGCCGACGCTCTTCGTTCTGCCGGAGGACGCGGCCCCGCGGGACGTCGAGGTCAATCGCCTGTCCGCACAGAGTCTCGTGCGCTACTACGACTCCGAGCTCAACAAGTAGTCCGTCCCGGTCGCCGTAGCCAAGGAGATCGCCGGGCTGGCACTCGAGTTCCCGGCAGATGGCCGCGAGGGGGCCCCTAGGTTGAATGGGGCCGCAATGGTCCCTACTCCGCCGATCATCCAGATCACGAGGCCTCTATTGTCGATCGATACTGCTGATCAGCGATATGGCCGGGATCCGTTCCTGACGACCAACAATCTGGGGCGTCAGTCCCGTAAGGTCCCGGTCCCATGGACGAATCTCATGCGAGGATCACCCGCCGTGCGGCCATCGCCGGCTCCCTGAGTGCCCTGGTCGCGGCGTCATGCGGGGGCCGCGGCACCGGAAATGGGGCTCGGGG
>CAJXRJ010000241.1 GCA_913058555.1 uncultured bacterium | reverse complement strand
GCGTCAGATGTGTATAAGAGACAGATCGGGGCCGGTGGGGAACCTCTGGGGGTTGAAGTTCCTCCGGGCCTTGCCGGGCCGAGCCGTCGCGCCCTGTGGGGCTCGGGCCTGTGCGTTCGCTGGCGCCTGCTTCTCCTGGGCTGGGTCGGCCTGCCTGACATCGGTCGCAGCACCACCCTTGGGTGCCCCGTCGTCGCCGCACGAGGTCGCCAGAAACGCCGCCATCATCGCGGCGATAGCGGGAAGAAAGGCTTGGCCCAGGGGCGCGCGGAGGTGTCGCATCGACTCCAGTTTAGCCCGCCCCAGGGGCGCCCGTTCATAACTCCTGCCGTGCCCTTGGCGTGGCGGTCCACCAGGGGCTACGGGCTTCCCCTAGCCGCCTACAGCACCGGCGGCCCGAACCACGCCCAGAGCAGGCAGTGAACCCCGGGCTTAAGAACCCGGTCGGTCGCGGTGCGATTGAGGCGCTTGAGCACGGGCAAGAAGCGTTCGTTCTTGCCCATACGGAGTGTCTGGTCGGCCGCGAAGAGGCGTTCGAAGGGGGACTTCGTCTCGTCTTCGACGATGGAGACAAGCAGGTCGTAGGAGACCTCTTCAAAGTCTTGCCACGCCATGGCGATCAGGTCGAGGCGCTTGAACGGGTCCGTCTCGGTGGCAAGCCGCTCGCGGATGACCTCCCGGGCTTCGGGGCCAGCGTTGAAAGTCTGGCCCACGAACCACCGGTAGCCGCGCATGGACTTCACGGGGAGCGCCGCCACCTGGTCGCCCACATCCAGAAGGAACTCTCCGGTCTCCCTTCCAGGCACGGCGGCGAGGGCCACGATGATGCTCTCGAAGGTGGCGTCCCGCTGGGCGCCTTGGCGCTCGCGTTCCCACAGGGAGATCAAGTTGGCCCGGATCTGATCAGCCAGCTCGGGGTCGTCGTCCAGATGGCCGCGCATGCCGGGGGCCACGCGGGAGCGCTGGTCGATGGTGCCCGCGAGCTGCGACACCAGGTAGGCACGGGCCTCTTCGTCGCCCCACTTCAGGAGCGCCTTCATCGCCACTTCCCGCGTTTCATAGAGCGGATCCGAGAGCGCCTCGCGCGCCCAGCCCTGGACCTCCGCAAGCTGCTCGGGGGTGCGCGTCTTTTCGTAGGTGTCTTCGAAGATGTATCGGTACACCCGCAGCCGTTCCGCCGGGTCGGTCGTGGTAGCGCTCAAGACGTACAGGTCGTCAGCCAGCCCCGCCTTTGCAAGGGCCTCGGCCGCGTTGCGGCGGGGCTTCGGCATGTCGCTCGCGAGATAATCGACCAGCTCTTGGCGGGCCGCCGCATCTCCGAAGCGAGCCGCGGGGGCCAGCATGAAGATCCGGTGCCGCGGGAGCAGGCCTTCCGTGGAGTCGACGACCTCTCGCAGTCGCTTGGCTACCTTCTCATTCTTGCTGTCCGCGAGCAAGGTCACGGCAGTGTCCACGGGGCGTGAAACGATGTTCTCCCCTTCTTGCTCCTCGATGGTCTTGATCCAGCCCGCCACTTGTTCGACGAATCGTTCCTCGTCGCAAGCATGCATGGCCTTGAGGGCGCGGTCACCCCCGGCGGGAAGGGTGAAGCTGAGGTGAACGGCGTCGATGGCGTCGTAGAGCTCTGGCGATGGGTGCTTCCAGATCACCACGGCGGCTTCCGCGCGGATGTCTTCCCGTGGGCTCTGCAGCCCCTTCAGCGCAAGCTTGGTGCCGAAGTCATCCTCGGCAAGCGCGCAAACCGACAGCACGTTGTACGCCACCTTGGACCGCATCTCATCCGTTGACGCGTCCTCAAAGAGCCGGGTCAGCGCTTCCTCGGCCCGGGCCCCCATGGCCCCGAGTTCGCGCATGGCGCGGTTCTTGGATTCGAGCTGGGTCCCGGCATCGAGCTTGCCGGCCAGGACCTGCGCGAAGTCCGTTGTGTCCATGTCGAAGGGCGCGCCAAAACCGCAGCCGTTGATCAGGAGCGCGAGCCGCTCGTCTTGACGGTATCGGTCCTCGAGGCTCACGGGCTTCAACTCCGGCTCACTCTGCCTCGAGCGAAGGACGAAGAAGGCAACGGCCGACACCAGCACAAGGCCAATGACGACCCCCATGGCGCTCGCGCCGCGGCGTGTGGATCCGCTTGGAAGTGGACGTATCAAGGAACTCAAGGTTGGGTTCATAGGGAGGGATCGGTCGTGGGCCTGCGAGCTACCTGGAGTGTGTTGGCAACGATGCGAGGCGTTCTCGGGGGCCATGCCCCTAATAGTCGAGTCGTTGAGGGCCTTCTACCGGTTGCCTTCTCCGACCACGCCCTCGGCAAGCTGGAGTCCGATGAGGCTCTTGGCGTACTCGACGGTGGCTCGGCTCAGGGTGGAC
This sequence comes from uncultured bacterium, assembly GCA_913058555.1. Classification (GTDB taxonomy): domain Bacteria; phylum Planctomycetota; class UBA1135; order UBA1135; genus Saltatorellus. The sequence goes on along the minus strand of CAJXRJ010000241.1, from coordinate 7,304 downwards.
TGTGCTTCGATCCAGGTCTGCTGGAACTGGAGCACTTCAAAGGTTGTGGTCAGGTCCGCTTCGAAGCGCTTCTGCTCGGCCTCGAGCTGGCGACGAGCGAGCTCGAGGCTCTGCTCGGCCGCGAGGACCGCCTGGGAACGGAACTTGACCTCGCGAAGGGCGCGCCGAATGTCCGCGAGAGCCGTCATCTCGGCCTCGCGCAGGGCGATCTTCGAGCCCTTTAGGCGTTCGTTGGCGGAACGCTCGGCGTTGCCCGCCGTGCGGTTTTGGAGGGGAACGTTGTAGGTCAGAGCCACCGTGTAGGTGGGGAACTCGAACTGGGTCGCGTCCTGGAAGGACCCCGAGGATTTCTCGGCCACGCCGTTCGACGAAGCGGTCAACTGGAGATCGAGGCCGTGGAGGCGATCCGAGCGCGCCCGGGTCAATCGAACTCGGTTGGCATCGACGGTTAGCTTCGCATTGCGCAGGTCAGAGCGGCGCCCAAGGGCGAGTTCGTAAGCGTCCTGCCAGTCCGGGAGAATGGGAGCTTCCGCCGCCCTGGGCAGGATCGTCGTGGGCCCCAATGGGAGGTTCCAGCTGTCGGCGTCCCGGTCTGCGTAGATGAGCTGTTTCAGGTCGTCCTCCCGTTGGGCCACGTCGTTGCGCGCTTGCAGGAGGGCTTCCTGGCGCGTCGCGACCTGCGTGCGGGCTTGGAGTACATCAACCTCCGTGCCATCCCCGGCGCGGACCCTGGCGAGCTCTCGTTCCACCTGGCTCTGCCCAAGCGTAAGAGCGGATTGCGCCACGACGAGCTGCTGGCCCGCGGCCACCAATTCCCAGTACGCGACCTCCGTGTTGTGGAGCAGCGATTGGCGCGCCGACCGTCGATCCTCACGGCGCTGTCGCTCCACGATCTCCGCCTCCTTCTGGCTCGAAGTCGTTGCCTCGGTGCCACGGCCCCGGAAGAGGGGCTGGGTGTAGGTCAGACGGAGGTTGTCCTGAACGAGCTCTGGTGAGTTGAACAGCTGGTTGTTCGTCTCGCTGATCTGGGTATCGAAGTGGAAGGCGAAGTCGCCGCCCCATGTCATGGGCTTTGTGATGTCCACGTCGAACTGGGTCTGCTCCGTCTCGACGACCGAGCCACCCGAAAGGAACGTACTACCCTCGGTCTCGGAGTCCGAATACGACCCGCGCACGTTCAGGACCCAGTCGAAGGCGCCCCAGGACGAAAGGGCGTCGAAGCGTGCGGTTTCGCTCTCGACCACCGCGCGCTCGAGCCCGAGATTGTTGGCCAGTGCCATCCCGAGACATTGCTCCAAGGAGATCTCCTTGGGAAGAGGGGTCGGAGAGCGGTCCGACCCGTCCGCGTCCTGCCCGCGGAGGGGCGGAGGATCCGCCGGGCCGGGCGCCGAGGCGGCGCTTGGAAGGACGGGAATCAGAGCGAAGGCAAGGGCCGCTGGGAGAGCCGGGAGGGACACCATGCCCGCCAAGATAGCTGGACCGAGTCCGGCGCGTTGTGACCGGTTCGCCTGCAATTCGGGCGATGTGTAAGAGCTCTCCCGGAGGGCCGGATTCGAGACCGGCCCCAGGCGAGGCCCAGGGGGCCCCGTCGGGGCCGATCGCACCGGTGGTTTCGGTGCCAATCAGCGCGAACGGATGGCCGTCAGCCATGCGTCGACCGTGGCGGAGCTGGAGCCAGCACCGTCGAACTCCAGGGCATCCGCCAGCCAGGCGAACCAATCGCGCCCGTCGTCGAGGGCCCCAGACGGGCCCTCCGGGACGGCCAGGTTGAGTCCTGCGGCTCGCTCGAGGGCTTTCGCAGCCAGAACCATGGCCGGGGTCCACTCCGTACCGCTCTCGGCGATCCGTTGGATGGCCCCTTCGAGGTCCTCTGCAAGCTCTCGAATGGAGCTGCTCAGGCCACCCGCGTGGCGGGCGTTCTCGAAGGCCATCAGGCGGGACTCCAGGTCGAGCGCCCGAATGAGCAGGTTCCTGCTCTGCTGGACCTGTGGGGTGTCGTCCGCCCCCGCAGCCTCGGACGTGAACGCCTCCATCCCGCGCTGGGGATCGGCGGCCACCTGGGCGAGGCGGACCAATGCGTGGTCCAGGGCGCCGGAGGCAACCACGGTGTCGAGGTTCATTCCCTCGACGTTGGCACCCACGATCGCAGCGGAAAGGGAGGTCCCGATGACCATGAGATCGTCATGGCGGGTGGGTGCCTCCTCGATGGGCTCCCGAAGGCGCGGTAGGTCCTGCTCGAGGACTTCGGGGGCCGGCTCGATGCCGGTCATGAACCCCTCACGGGTCGGTTGCTTCGCCAGGTGCCAGGCGATCAACGGTACCACCGTGACCTGCACCACCAAGATGGCGGCGGCCACACGCAGGAAGGACGAGCGACGAAGCTTCTCAGAGACAAAGTCGATGACCCCAGTCTCTCGATCCCCTCGGGTGGTCCTCGCCAGGACGCGAGCGACCACGCGCCGTTCACGGAGGCGCTCCGACTCGGATTCGCTTACGGATCCAGCCTCGTCCAACTGAAGCGCCGAGCGGCAAGCTGCCCCGAAGGCCAGCAAGCTGTCGACGCCATCTGCGGGGTCGCCAGAGAGATCAGCGACCAGTTTCCCGCCCGAGTCAGAAGTGGGGCCAGAAGTAGGGCCATCAAAGAGACGGTCAACGGCCTCCTCAAGGACCTGGTCGTCGAGATCCATCCATGCGGACGGATCGACACCGGGCATCGGGGACCGTCCACTCGTTTGATCTTGGGCGTCTGACTGACTCATGAGGCTTGCCCCCGGGGACGCGGAGTCCGCGAAAGGGATTCGGAGTGGCGGCGTTTGTTCATCAGCTCGCGGGCTTCATCGGCATCCACCAGGCTTGCCTTGATGCGGCGGTGGGCGTTGAACATGCGGGACTTGACGGTGCCGACGGGGATATCGAGGGCATGGGCGATCTCCGCGTACGGAAGCTCCTGGAGAACGCCGAGTTCAAAGACCAAACGGTGAGATTCAGGCAAGGCCGCGATGGCCTCTCGGATCCGGTCCGCCTCATCTCTGACTTCCGCGGCGGCGCCGGGCGCTGGAGTGGAGCGATTGGGCCGACGGGCATCGATACTGATCGGAAGCTCCGACGCGTCATCTTCCGTGCGGCCAGGGGCGCTGGCCCTTCGGCGGGTGCGGTCGATCCAAACATTGCGGGCGACCCGAAAGGCGTAGGCGAGGAACTGGCCGCGGTCGTGGTAGGTGGTGCCGGCCTGGGTTTCGCCCTTGGGGGCCCCCTTCGCCCGGTCGGCCGCCTCCATCGCTGATCCACTCCCCGATCCGATGGGACTGGGGTCGGGCCCGGGAGCAGATCCGGGAGCGGGATTGGATTGGGCGGCGAGGCGGAACAACTTGAGGAAGGTCTCTTGGACCAGGTCTTCGGATTCGGATCGGGCGGCGCCCAGGCGATCGAAGAAGCCCAGGAAACGACGGGAATGTGACTTCGCAAACGCCTCGAAGGGCTCGGGGTCCCCCCTTTGGAGGGCCACCAGCGGGTCACAGGCTCCGGTTCCGAGGTCTTTCAACGGGGGTGGAAACGCCTCTCCCTCGGGAGGGTTCATTCCAAATGCGGGGAATTGGCCCCGTCTTTGCCGCTCCGCTGGGCCGTTCCTGGGTCCGGCTCCTCTCCAGGTGGGGTGCCCAGGGCTGCCCGCAGGGACCCCAAGAGGCGTTCTTGGGTCTTGCCCGTCTTTCCCATGAATTCGATGACGACCCGGCGCGAGTCGAGGGTTTCGTGGTGCAGATGAACGGCGACCCGGTCGCTGGGAAGCCACTCCTCCACTCGACTGGCCCACTCCACCACCGAGATCCCGTCGGATTGGAGGAACTCGTCGGCGCCGTCCGCGAGGAGAGCCTTCTCCCGTCCCTCCATCCAGGCGTCAAAATGCACCAGGGGCAAGCGCCCGCCGGTATGGGTCTGCATCAGGGTGTAGGTGGGGCTCGCCACGTTTCCGTCGATGCGGAGCGCTTCGGCGATCCCGCGCACGAGGGTGGTTTTGCCGCACCCGAGGTCCCCCTCCAGCGCGAGCACGAGGCCCGCAGCGCTCGCCTCGCCAATGAGGCGGCCGAGGTCCAGGGTGGCATCTTCGCCGAGGAGGCGGGCTTCGATGGCGGTGTGCGTATCGTGCATGGCGACTTATAGGCTACCTGCCGTTGGCTTTTGGCTTGGGGGCTTTTGGCTTGGGGCCTTTTGGCCTGGGGGCATTTTCGCCGTGGCGCCATCCGCCGGTGAGGGTGGGATCCCACTCCCCCGGACCTTCTCCGCCAGCCAGATAGAGACCAGAGCCATCGAGGACCTCCCCGATGACGGTCCAGCCCAGCGGCAAAGGCGCGGATGGGTGCCAGCAGGCGAGCAATTCGTGATCCTCGCCGTCGTGGAGTGCATGGGCCAATCGCCCGGGCCCGGAGAGCGATTCGTCGACGTCGGGGTGAACGGGAACCGACGACAGGTTGATCGTCACCCGCACCCCCGCGGCGCGCGCCAGCCGATAGAGGTCCCAGGCTAAGCCATCGCTGACGTCCATCATCGACGTCGCTCCCGCGGCTACGGCTGTGCGCGCTGCGTCGAACCTTGGACGGGGCTCGAGGTGCCGGCCGCCATCGAAGCTGCCGCCCAAGGGGCCGGAAACTCCCACGACCTGGCCAGGTGTGGCCAGCTCTCTCGCGACGGGCGTCTGGTCTGCCGGGAGGCTCCCCATTGCGGTGACGGAGATTCCAATGTCGCCTTCCGCCATGGCGAGATCCCCCGCGACCAATTCGGCACCGTGCTCCCGCGCGGCTTCGGCCGCCCCAAGGATGAGCTCGCGGATCGATCCCTCGCTCGTCGCACCCGGGGCGCGCACGTTGAGGGTCACCGCCACAGGATCACAGGCGCTTGCCGCCAGGTCCGACAGGGTACGAAGCACCGCCTTGCGACCCGCAGCTCGCGGCGCCGTGCCAGGTGGGAAGTGAACCCCCTCAATGCACTGGTCGGAGCAGAGAACGGGGGTCCCGTCCAGCCCGTGGAGCACCGCCGCGTCATGGCCCCGCGACCCACGCAGCCCCTTTGGAAACGACTGTTCGGCGAGCCACAAATGGACACCGTCCTCGGTCCAGCCCCCGGGTGCCATGGCGCTACAGACTCCAACCGAAGAGGACCCGGCCCGCGACGCGCGAAGGATCGATCCACCCCGCCTGCTCGGAGGAAAACCCCGGGCACTCGGGGACATTCGACACGCACCAAAGGGACCCGTCCGTCTCCCGAAGCGACTCGACCATGGTCAGCTGCAAGCGCCCGGCGTCATCTCGGACCAGGACTGCGTCGCCTTTCTCCAGCGGCCTTGGCCGGCCGTCGACGATCAGCCGGTCCCCAGCCGCGAAGCGCGCCACAGGGGAGCAGCCCGTTGAGGGCAGCGTGATCGTTTGGTAGCGAGTGGCGAGGTACACGACACCCAACACGGCGATGAACACCGTGACTCGGCGGAGGGTGCGCAGGAGCTTCGCTTGGGACGTCATGGGAGTGAGGGCCGTCTCGGGCCCTCCGAGATTCTAGTCGGATGTTTCTCGGGGGCTGCCGAGCACCTCGAACGCCGCGGCGGCGAGATCCTCCGTGCGTCCACGGATCCCCGCGAGGTCGCCCAGGGGCCCGTGGCGCCCTGGTCCAAGCGGCACGGCGTCCGTCCCCCAGAGGGACCCAATGAGCGCGACGCCGGCATGTCCCCCGTGGTTGCCCAAGGACCGAATGGCCTCGGCATCGATCCCCCCGAGGGCCCAAACAGGCACTGGGGATGATTCCGCGAAGGCTCGGAGGCCGCTCGGCCCGACCGCGGGCCCGCCGCCCTTCTCTTTGGAGGTTGGCGGGAACACGGGGGAATGGAAGGCGTAGTCCACGGCCTCACTTGCGCGCGGGTCATCGCCGGCGTGGGCCGAGAGGCCGATGGCCACCGGAGCCCCGTCGAGCACGTTCCGTGCCTCCGCGGGCGGGAGGGACCGGCCTCCGAGGTGGACTCCGTCGGCCCCAAGCTCGCCGGCGAGGTGCACGCGGTCGTGGATAGCGAACCAAGTCGATGCCCCGCCAGCGGCGCCCCGCAGGACGCTTGAAAGGCGGAGACCCAGGGCGAGTGTCTCGCCGTCCTCCAGGAACGGTTCCCGGAGCATCAAACTGCGGAGGCCACCTTGCACGGCGGCATCGACGGCGCGTTCGAGCGCGGCGAGGATCCCGTCGAACCCTCGCCCCCCCCGCAGCGTCCCCGGTGACAGGGCAAGCAGCGCCCCTGGCATGCGCCGCGAGGGCGCCGCGTCGGAGGGCCCCGCGCCGCTCATGCCACCACTTCGATCAGGTACCCCAGATCGCGGAACAAGGTCCGGTAGCGGGATCGGCTGGTCTTGCCCTTGAGGCGGACAGAGTGGGCGTCGAGGGTCGAGTCCACGAAGGGACGCACGCCCGCGTCGCGCACGAACTTGGCGAGGGCCATGGGATCCTTCGAGCGGACGATCAGCCCGTCATCCAGGGTCAGCAGGCCCGCTTGATCCGCCCAGCCGCGGATCGACTGCAACACGTTCTGGGGCACCGGCGTTCTGGCATTGGCCGTCAGGATCTCGGACATGCGTGAGAGGGTGAGCCCCTCCACCAGTCCACGGTGCACCGACTTGTCGCTCAGCCGGAACTGTTGCATGGCGCCTTCCTTGACGCGATCCGCGAAGCGGTCCAAGTCGTGGGTCAGGTCGGCGTCGTCGCCGCTCCCGAAGAGCACCACCTCGAAGTCCGCGGTGACGATCAATCGGCCGATGGCCCCGACCCCCGTGGACGTCGACTGCCCTTCGACCATCCCAAGGACGCGCGCTCCAATCTGCGTCAGGCGCATGGCGACCGGGTGCCCTTTGTCGTCGTAGCCGAGATCGATGATGCCGAGCAGGTAGAGCCGCTTGCGGACCCAGCCCACGAGATTCCAGCTGAGCCGCTGAAGATCTTCCGACGCGCCGATTCCTGATGACCCCAGGCGGGCCACTTCGTCCGCTACGCCGCGGCCGTCGAGCTGGGCCAAGTAGGCGTTGCGCGCCAGGAACGGCAGGTACATCACGTCGTACCAGACCCCCACTTCCAGCCGCTTCGTCATCTTGAGCAGCAGCCGCCGCATGGCCGGCTGGTGCATCGACTCCGCCATGGGGTCGAAATCTTCCGTGACGTACTGGAAAAGTTGATCCAGCTTGCCGTCGAGGTCCTGGGCTTCCCACTCGCGTCCGCTGCTTGTGAGCTTGAACGTGCGCCTGTCTCTTATACACATCTGACGCTGCCGACGATATGCAGTG
>CAJXRJ010000240.1 GCA_913058555.1 uncultured bacterium | reverse complement strand
TATCGTCGGCAGCGTCAGATGTGTATAAGAGACAGGAGGCGGTGCCGGCGGCCTCGGATCGGAGGGCGGCAGGGCGCCGGAGGAGGGGCAGGTCATGACCCCGGCGGCTCCCCTGTTCGTGAGCGCAGCCCCGGAGCTGCCCGATGCGCTCCCGCGAACGCCGATCTTCGTGCAGTTCTCGGAGAGCCTCGACCCCGATTCCCTCGACAACGCGTTTGTGCTCGTCGATGTCTTCGGGGGCATTCCTATCCCAACGCAGCCCTTCCTCGTCGGTGATGGCCGAGTGGTGGTTCTTTTCCCGTTGACCGGAACCCTGAGCGGTGGCCGTCAATACCAGCTCGCCTGGAATGCAGACCAGAAGATCCGCGACCTGAACGGTCAGCCGTTCGTCGCGAACTTCGATCTGCCGATCCTCGACTTCTCCGTCTCGGCTGACCCGACCATCGAGCCCCGGGTGATCTTCAGCTACCCGAACGATTTCTCGACGACGGATAGCGATACGAGCGAGATCGTCATCGGGTTCGACCGGCCCATGGACCGTTCGACGATCGATGACAATTCCTTCCTCGTGACCGTGGACGGCTTGGACCCCGCGCTCGATCCCGCACCCGCCCCGCTGTCACCGGCGGGCATTCCAGGGGTGGGGGATCAGACGCAGATTTGGCGCTGGCGTCCCATCGACGGTGCGGGGCGCGTTCGTTCCTACGGTGCGGATGCGGACGTCGTCGTTCAGCTCTCACCTGCGTCCGCCCCGATCCTCTCGGAGGACGGAGACGCGCTTCCGCTCACGGAGTCGATGTTCCATACGCTGGAATTCAGCGCGCCGACGGGCTTCCAGAAAGTCGCAGGCTCGATGCCCCTCGACGGATTTGGGCGGGCGGATGTCTTTGGCTCAGGCGCGCCGTTGCTGGAAGTGACCCTCGATCAGCCCGCGTTGTCGGGGCTCGTCGCCGAGGTCTACATGTTTGGCACAAGCCCGTCGAACGATAGTCTTCAGCGAGCGCTCGTCCGGAGCATCGATGTGACCGAGGGCAGTACGCTGCTCACGATCACGTCGGAGGCCCTCGGCCTCACGGATGGCGCGGGTAATGCCCAGTACGCCGACGGCGAGATCTCCTTCTCCGTGTTGCTCCGCCGCAGCGCGCTGCGCACCGGAGTGCGGATTCTCGACGGGGATCCGTCGAGTCCGGAGATCGACAGCGCTTTCTTCGACACCACGGCGCCCACGCTCCTCGGACTCGGAAGCGATGGGATGGGGATCGACTCATTCTCCAGCCGCCTCGGTGACTTCGTGGCCGTGGGCCGCGCGGACGAGCCCATCTCCTTTGCGTTCGTTGACGCCGGCGGAGCGGGGACGAACGGCGGCTCTGTGATGGATCCGCCCCAAACGGCGTTCACGCGCGTCGACGGTACGGATGGCGAGGCTGTCTTCGTGTGTTCGCCGGTCGTCGTGGGGCAGCTCGATCCAAATGCTGCGCCCTTGGACTACGAAATCACGGTGTACGACCGGGTTCTGAACGCCTCGACGGTGAGTGCGATAGGTACTTTCGAGCAAAGAGGAATCGTCGGGCCAGGGGCCGCGCCGACCGGCGGCACTGTGCGAGTGCGGGTCTTGAACGCACTGTCGCTCGAACCCATCAACGGGGCCCAGGTGTTCAGCCATCAAGAGTCGGGCGGCGCCGTCACATTCGTGGGCACGGCGACCTCCGGTGGCGACGGCCGCGCTTCGGTGCCCGGCGCAGCGATGGATGACACGCTGATCTCCGTCGATGCCGCTGGCTTTGACCTCGTGACCTTCCATGGAGTCCCCCGTGACGCCATCGATATTCTCGTCACGCCGTCCGGCGTCGCCGACGCCGGCTCATCGGGTCAGGTCCTCGCTGCGATCCAGGGAGCGCCGTCCCTCGCCCAGACGAACGTGGTGGCCGACTCCCGTGCGATTCGCGACGTCCGCTTGGCGGATGTCGATATGTGCGGGCCCAACGGGGACGCCACTCAGATTCAATGCGACTTTGGTGCGATCCGGATCCGACCGGACGCGCTTGGGGGGGCGACCCTTCTCGGGACCAACGAGGCCCTGCCGCAGGTGGGCTTCAACCCGGCCTTCTATCTTCAGGCGTTTGCTTTGGCGGCGCCGCTCCCGGCGGTGCCCGCGGGTGACCAGGATCTCGGTGTCGATCTGGACATCGGGACCGGGCTCAACCTGGCCCTGATGGACGATCAGCCCCTCGCGGTGACGCCCCAGGTCCTGAATATCGGAGGCCTGACCAACCTCGGCACCTTGGACGGCGCCCCCATGACGACGGTTGAGGCCGAGGCCACGGGCATCGACACTTCGCTGATCGTGGGCCGGGCGGCTTCCTACGCGCTGACGCCGACGACGTGGACCTTGCTCGGCGCCGCCGCTGGGCTTGCGGGTCCCGCTGGGCCCCTGGTAACCCGGGGAGCGATCAATCCTGACCTCCACCTACGCTCGGCCGTGAAAGACGCGGCCGGCAATGAGGTGGCGGCCCGACCGCTCCTTTCGGCCGCCGGAGGCATCCTGGCGCCCATCGACGTGCCGAGGATCCTGAGCCCCGGTCCCGGCGGCAACTCCGGCGGAGCCGCCTTCAACCTCACGGTGTCGGACACATTGCTCGACAGCACGGGCGTGGACGGCGTTGTGAAGGTGGTCCTCTCGGATTCCGAGGGGCGCCAGTGGGAGATCTTTGGCCTCGACACGTCGGACGTGGCGGGCAACTACCTGCTTTCGGTCCCCGACCTGGCTTCGAATGGCGGCAGCGCGCTCGAAGACGGTGCGCTCACGGCGGAGGTCACGCTCTACGGTGGGCCTTTCGACCGCGGCCACTTCCTCTACAGCGAGCTGGAAGTCCGGCACACGCTCTTCGGCTACGCGGCTCCGATCACCTTCCAGCAGCCTTGAATTAGGGGGGGGCAAGGGCCTTACGCGATAGTTCTCGCCCCACGCTGGAATCCGGGTTTTTGGCCAGTAGCATCGAGGCATGGCCATTTCGCTTCGCTTCTACGGCTCGATCGCGCTGCTGACCCTAGCGGCAGCCGCTTGCCAAACTACTCCCAGGCTCTTGGGGCGGGACACCCAGGTTACCCTGGGCCCCCTCGAGCGGCTCAACCCCTCTGACATCGCTGTGGCGCCGATTCGCCTCACGAAGGGGGCCGAGAAGGCGCCCGTGGGCGCCCTGCGCCGGGCGGCTCAAGTCGGTCTCGCCCGCAGGCGCTACAGCCCGTTGTCGACATCCCTGGTGGATGCGACGGTGGAGGCAGCCTCTAGCTCGATGGCTGGCATCGCTGGCGAAGCGGGCGCGCCCGCCATGGCTGGCGGTCCCATGGAGGCGAGCTACGCCCCGGGGGACCTTGGTGAGGACGCAGTCCTGCAGATCACGATTACGCGCTGGGACGACCGCAATTGGGCGGTGCGCCGCCGCGTGGGCGTCGGGATCGAGGCACGCATGGTCGATCCGGCCGATCCGTTTGGTCCGGCTCTCTGGGCTGGGCGCCTCGATCGGGACTTCGAGCCACCGACCTCGGTCGCGGGCACGATGATCGCTTCGAAGGCTCAGGAGGTGATCGCAGGTGAGATCTTCCGCGAGCTGATGGCGCGGATGCCCTCCCGGGACATCGACCCCGCGGGCCTCAACGAGATCCAGCCTCCCCGTGGCGGCGAGCAAGATGGGGATGTGGAGTCCCCTTGGGCCCCTGAAGGTGCCGGGAACGCAGACATGGGCCCTGAGCCCCCTGCTTCCAACAATCCGACGGACTTCGAGGGCGCAGGCCAGTAAGCCTGGCGGTGTCCCTGGGTCCAGGGTGTCCTTGGGCCGGGGGGGGCTAGGAAGCAGCTCAATGCCCGTCAAATCACGGTCCGAATTCCGCCTCCTGAGGATGCCTCGGCAGGTCCTGGCCTGTAAGCTCCCCGCGCACGGACGATCCCGTCCCTGAAATTAGCACCCCGGATCGGCGGTCTCCGCCCGGCAGACTCGGCATCGTTCGGCCCCATGGGCCGTCCGGATCCGAAGCCCGGCGATTCTTCCTCCAGGGCAAGTCCTTCCGCTCCCTTGGCACTTCCAAGCTCAGATTTCGATCTGGGCCGGCTCCAGCAAGATCCCCCCCCCGGGGGCGCTTCCGGAGCCTGCGTCCGTGCAACTTGCAGCCTCCCCCCTTTAGGCAACCAGCCAGTGGGGGGCACGCTGACAAGGAACCGCCTGAGAATGGTGGATCAACTCTCCTGCTAAGGGCCGGAAACAACCGACACACGAAACAGATGGCAATCCTCACGGCCCGCAAGGCCGAGATCATCAAAGACTTCGCCACAGAAGAAGGCGACACCGGATCCCCCGAAGTTCAGGTCGCTCTCCTCACGGACGACATCAAGAGCCTGACGGAGCACCTCAAGGTGCACCGCAAAGACTTCACCTCCCGCCGCGGCCTCCTCAAGAAGGTCGGTCGCCGCACCAAGCTCCTGCGTTACCTGCGCACGCGCTCCCCCGAGCGCTACGCGACCCTGATCGCTCGATTGGGCCTGCGCCGCTAACGGACACCCCCCTCAAGTTGATTCAAGAACAGCGATGGCATCCAACTGGTTCGCGCGCCTCCCTGGGAGAGCGTCCGGGCCAGCACCGCTCGATGCAGCGTCTCTCGACGCAGCATCTTTCTAGGCAGCGACTTCCGCTGCGGTATCTTCCGATGCAATGCCACGCCATGACCGGACTCCAACCATGTGAGTCCGAGAGGGTCCTGTGACCCACCCCGCACCCTGGACTTCGCGCAGATGCGCGAACCGGGGTGCTGCCTTTTGGAGCCGAGTCCAGCGCGCCTTCCTTGCGCCCCTGGGCTCACCGCGGCTCCGAGCCCATTCTTAGGCTCATTTTCCGGCTGTTTGACCCATGCCCTCATCGAAGGGCCGCTGCGCCAAACCCTTCCCCCGCGCCGACAGACGCGCGCGGTGAGGCCCCGTCACTGGGGGGTCCGATGCTCGGGTCCGATTCGTCGGACCCGCTTCCATCGGGGCTTGATGCCGGGAAAGACCCACGGGAGCCCAGAGCCAGCTCCCGCCGCAGACCTTTCTGCACGCACTAGACAGACGACAAGAGACCAAGAGAAAAGACATTCCAATGACCATGAAACCGACACGCGTCGAAGCAACGATCGCAGGCAAGAAGCTGACCCTCGAGACCGGCCAGGTGGCCCGTCAGGCAGGCGGCGCCGTGATCGCGACCCTCGGTGAGACGCGCTGCTTTGCAGCCGTCACCGCAGGTGGCGCACGCGACGACATCGACTTCTTCCCCCTCGTGTGTGACTACCGCGAGAAGACGGAGGCAGCCGGCAAGATCCCCGGAGGCTTCTTCAAGCGCGAAGGTCGCCCGACCACGAAAGAGATCCTCACGATGCGCCTGATCGACCGTTCGATCCGGCCCATGTTCGCCGAAGGCTACAAGGCCGAGGTGCAGGTCATGACCTCGGTCATGCAGTACGACGGGGAGAACAACCCCGACGTCCTTGCGATGATCGCGGCGTTCACCGCCATTCGTATCGCGGGCATGCCCTTCGAGACGACCCTCGGCGCAGTTCGCGTGTGTCACGTTGACGGCAAGCTCGTCGCCTTCCCCACGGACAACGATCGGCGCAACAACAGCCGCCTGGACCTCGTGGTCTCCGGCCACGAGAACGGCATCTGCATGGTCGAGTCCTCGGCCAAGGAACTGACCGAAGACGAGATGATCGACGCCCTCACCGAGGCGCACGAAGTCATCCTCCAGATCGTCGATCTCGCCAACGAGCTCGTCGATCGCACGGCCAAGCCGATGATCGAGGTTGCGCCCCCGGTGGTCGATCAGGACCTCCGCGCGAAGGTCTTCCGCTACGAAGACGACCTTGCTGACGCGATGCAGGTCCAGGGCAAGCACGTGCGCGACGCGGCCGCCAAAGCCGTTCGCACACGCATGCTCGCCGACGTCACCTCGGGCGTGCATGAGGAGGACCTTCCGGCCTTCACGAAGACCGTCAAGGGCTTCTTCGGAGACCTCAAGAAGAAGGTCGAGCGCTCGACGATCATGAGCGGTCACCGCATCGACGGCCGTAAGTGGGACGAGATCCGTGAGATCACGGTCGTTCCGAACTTCAACCCGCGCCAGCACGGCTCGGTGCTGTTCACCCGCGGTGAGACCCAGGCCCTCGTGAGCGCCACCCTCGGCACCCCGGACGATGAGCAGATCATCGACGGCGTTGAGGAGGAGTTCAAAAAGGCCTTCTACCTGCACTACAACTTCCCCGCGTACTCGGTGGGTGAGACCCGCCGCATCATGGGGCCGGGCCGCCGCGAGATCGGGCACGGCATGCTGGCGGAGCGTTCGCTCCAGTCGGTCATGCCGCCGAAGGAAAGCTTCCCGTACACGATTCGTGTCGTGTCCGACATCACCGAGTCCAACGGTTCCTCGTCGATGGCTTCGGTCTGCGGCGGTTGCCTCTCGATGATGCTCGCCGGCGTGCCGCTTTCGCAGCCGGTGGCTGGTATCGCCATGGGCCTGGTGGACGAAGACGGCGAGCAGGCCATCCTGTCCGACATCCTCGGCTCTGAGGATCACTGCGGCGACATGGATTTCAAGGTGGCCGGTTCGGGCGTGGGTATCACCGCGCTCCAGATGGACATCAAGGTCAAGGGCGTGACCCGCGAGCTTCTCGAGCGTGCGCTCGAGCAGGCCAAGCAGGGCCGGATCCACATCCTCCGCAAGATGCTCGACGCCGTGCCCGCACCCTCTGACGAGGTGTCGCGCTACGCGCCGCGCATGGAAACGATCAAGATCCCGAGCGATCGCATCGGCTTCCTCATCGGCCCGGGTGGCAAGAACATCCGCGCCATGCAGGCCGACTACGAGGTCCGCATCTCCATCGTCGACGACGAAGGCAACGTGCAGATCTACGGCACCAACTCCGAGAAGGTGAAGAAGTGCCGCGACGCGATCTCCGCCACCATGGAGACTCCGGAAGTCGGCTCGCGCTACACCGGTACGGTGCGCAGCGTGCGCGACTTCGGTGCGTTCATCGAGATCCTTCCCGGAGTCGAGGCCCTGTGCCACATCTCCGAGCTGGGTGAAGGCTTCATCGAATCGGTCACGGACGTGGTCAACGTCGGCGACGAGATCGCCGTCGAGATCATCGCCGTGGACGATCGCGGCAAGATCAAGGTCTCCCACAAGGCCACGATCGAAGGGGCTGAGAAGCCCGAAGGCGAAGGCGGCGGTGATCGCCCCCGTGGCGGCGATCGCGATCGCGACGGCGACGATCGCCCGCGCCGTGGCGGCCGCGGACGCGGCGGCGACCGCGGTGGTGACGGTGAGCGCGGAGGCCGCTCCGAAAAGCCCGAGGGGTCAACCGGAGATCGTGACCGTGACGATTCCGATCGTCCGCGCCGCCGTCGTCGCTCCTCTTCCCCGTCCAGGGATTGATCGGCGTTGGCGAGCGAAGGGCATCCTTCGTCCGTCCTAGAGCAGCAAGAGCCCCCGCGCAGCCGTTTTGGCCGCGCGGGGGCTTCTTCGTGGGCAGGCGTGCGCCCGCGTGGGTAATCCCCCGCAGCTAACCTGGAAAGTGGCCTGGTCGCTTGCGTATGAGGCGAGTTGTGCCTGAATTGCGTCGGGCCCGGGGCCTTTCCCAGGATTCACAAGAGTTTCCCGCACCGTTCTGCGACTCCAGTCCGAAGATCCCTATAACGAAACCTTCATCTCGCTGGCGCGGACGTGCCGTGGGCCCCTAGCCGCTCCTAGGGGCCATGTGCAACGACCATAGCGAGACCCGCCCCTGGAAGCATTGACGTGAAGCACGCCCCTATCATCTTGGCCCTGACGGCGATCCTAAGCATAGGGTCCGCCGAAGGCGGCGTTCCTGAGAGCCCGCGCAGTGGGCTCGATGGCCAGTCGATCTCGACTCCGATCGACGACGGCCGCGGAACCCCCTACGTGGTCAACAAGTCCGACAACATCTGTGGACTTGACCAACCCCGTCAGCTCACCAACCCGGCCAAGGTGGACTACGACGCCCTTCTCAGCGCGACCCCCGAGGTCAAGAAGATCGAGAAGGACAAGATCGACCCGAAATCGTCGGAGGGAATCACCCTCATGACCAAGGCGCGGGCCCGTGTTCTCAAGGCTTGCGAGTCTGTGCGCGCGTCATCCGGTCACTGCAGCGTCTGGAAGGACATCAAGCGCAGGAACAAGAAGGCCGTGGCGGATATCACTGACTCCGTGAAGCGCCAGCTTTGATCGACGCCTTGGGGATCCCCCGCGCCGATTGCCCGCCCCAGATCTCTCCGCCAAGCGAGCGTTCCCAGGGAGTGACCGTTCAACCTGATCGCGGATTCGTCCGAAAGGGTGATGGTCGGAGCGCCACGCTCCGGCCCCATCGATGAATCAACCTGGCCCAAAGCGCCCCTCCCTCAGCCTCACCGGTGCCCCATGGGCCTGGGGCCTGCTCTTCGGCCTGACACTTCCGGCCTGTGTCTTGACCGGCGACGGGGGACCATCGGAACGGGATCGCAATGCCCGCACGATCTTCGAGGACCTCATCGCCCGTGGGCGTCCGGTCAGCGACGCGACCGCCGAGTTTGATGCCGCTGAGGGTGGCGCTTTCAGGAGCGTCGAGGAGCAGTACGCCGACCGTCCAAGCCCAGCGGACGGGCCGGGCTCCACCCAGTCCCGGGGAGCGCTCGGGGAGGGAGCCGCCGGAGCCGAAGGGGATGAGCTCGACGCCTTCGCGGACCTCGTCGACGCCGCGGAGGGCGTCGATACCAGCGAGCCGCCCCTCAATCCCTACCTGGAGTTCGGGGCGAACATCATCTGGTACCCGCCTCGCGAAGGGGAAACGGATCGGCTGATCATGAAGCCGTATACGTTCCCGAAGGGCTCGGGCACGAAGATCTTTGGGATCCTCAAGACCTATGCGAACTTCACGCTACACGCCGCGGTCCAAGAGGGTGCTCTGGATGGAGTCGGGCCCCAGCCATTGGGCACGGTGCTCCTCGACCTGCGTCCCGGCTTCTCCGTGGAGTCCTACTCCGACCCGCGCGCAAGTGGCCTTCGCTCGCCCGAGCCCGTTGCCCTGAGCGATGTGCTGTTCGTGACGGCCGCCGCGGAACAACTCATGGAGGTCGAGCACTTCCTCGACCTGTTCGCCGCCGATGTTCGCCAGATCGAGGTAGAGGCCAAGATCGTCGAGGTCACGACGCGCGAGGCCCTGGACCTGGGCGTGAAGCCCATCGACGCCGACACGCCGATCTTCGGCCTTCCGAACCAGGGCGGGTTCCTGAGCAACGTCGGCTACTCCTTCCCGAACACGACGGACGCCTCCGAGGCCCTCTTCCAGCTCGGCTCGGTCTTCGACGGCGTCACTTTTGACGCGGTGCTCGAGGCCGTCGCGAGCTTTGAGAACGTCTCGATCATCTCGCGTCCCAAGGTCGCCGTGCGCGAGGGCGCCCGCGCCGAGATCGTGAACGTGACGAGCATCCCGTTCTACGAGGTCGCGGGCATCACCGCGTCGGGCATCCCGACCACGTCGCTCAAGTTCAAGGACGTCGGCGTGCAGATGTACGTGATTCCGCGGGTGATCGGGCGCGACACCGTCATCTTGAACATCGATATCGAAGCCAGTCAGGCCACCGGCACCGCGGCCAGCTTCATCGTCGGCGGCTCGACCA
>CAJXRJ010000239.1 GCA_913058555.1 uncultured bacterium | reverse complement strand
CGAGATCATGCCTAGTCTCGTGGGCTCGGAGATGTGTATAAGAGACAGGGATCGGTTGCCGTCGGTGCGGGACGTGGCCAAAGGGGCGCGGATCAATCCGAATACGGTGAGTCGGGCTTGGCGGGAGCTGGAGTTGTCAGGGCTCCTGGAGGCCCGCAGGGGCTCCGGCATGTTCGTGACGGCCGAGGGACCGCGGGTGGCGGCTGCGTACCGGGCGGAGGTCCTGAGTCAGAGGCTTGGGCGCGCGGTGGGCGAGGCCCTAGCGGCTGGACTGGAGAGGGAGGAGGTCGAGGAGTTGGTGCGGGCTGCGTGTGCGGCTTGGCCGGAGCTCCTCGCGGGCGAGGTTCAACGGAAGGCGCAAGGTGCGTCTCCGGGGAGAGAGGTTCAATGAGCCATATGGAAGAGAAGGCGCTCGCCGTTTCGGTGCGCGGACTGTCCTTTGGATGGGGACGGAAGCCCGTTCTGAAGTCGCTCGACCTCGATGTAGAGGCCGGTGAAGTCATGGCGGTCGTGGGGGCGAACGGAGCGGGCAAGTCGACCCTGTTGACCCTGCTCTCGGGATCGGAGCCTTACCGGCGCCGGTTCTGGCCGCCCAGGCGGGGCACAAAGGTGGAAGTTCTCGGCATGGACCCGGTGAGGTCCGGCCACGGCGTGCGGAGTGCAGTGGGCTACGTGCACGATCACCTGGAGCTGCCGCCATGGATGCGCGTGCGCGATCATGTGGCGCTCGTGAGGGCGCTCTATGCCGACTGGGACCAAGGGGCCTGCGATGGGTGGCTTGGGAAGTTCGACGTGGACCCGGGCACGCCGTACGGCGATCTCTCGAAGGGGCAGCGCATGCTGGAGAACCTGGCGGTCGTGCTGGCTCGCAAGCCCCAGCTCATGCTCCTGGACGAGCCGTTCTCGGGGTTGGACCCTGTTGCGCGGCGCCTCGTGACCGAGGGCATCATCGAGTCCCTTTGCGAGGATGAGCGCAGTGTGATCCTCGTATCGCACTCGGTCACGGACGTGGCGCGGTGCGCGGACCGGGTCGCGCTGTTCGGGGATGGACGAGTGCAGGAGGTGGCCACTGTGGACGAGCTGCGTTCGCGGAGTTCCACCGGCGACCTGGAAGACTCGATCTTCGAAACGGCCATGGAGGGCCGGGCGGCGTGAGACTCGTTCGCCTTCTTTCGCCCGCCATGGATCGTCTGCGGAGGGTCGGCGGCCTGGTGCGATTGGAGTTCCGCAGTGGGCTCCGACTGGCCGCGGGGCTGTCGGCGTGTGCGCTTCTATCGCTCTTCTTCGCGCGCTTTGTCCTGCGCGTGTACATGCCCCTCGGCGAAGCGGCACACCTGAACGTCTTCTGCGCGCTGGGGGTGCTCTTCGCGATCCCTATTGTCGCGGGTGCCTTCGAGTATGCAGGGAGAACCAGCCTCGTTCGCCTTCTCCAGGCTGCCCCGGTTTCCAAGATGCAGGTCTTCGGGGCCAAGCTCATGGGCGCAGCGCTGGCTTCTGCGGCGGGTCTTGTACTCACCGGTGGCGTGGACGCTCTCATGGCGTTGGCGGCTCCCCGGGCGTCGGCTGGACTGATCTCCGATGGGCTTGAGTGGGAGGGTTTTCGCGCCGTGGCGCTGGGCCTCGGTGGGTTGGCGTTGGTGGCCACCACGTCCTTTGCGCTGATCCTGCGCAATGCCCTGGGCGCCTGCCTTGCGGGGGGACTTGTTGGGGGCATTCCTGCGGTGATGACGACAGTCGATTCGATGCCGGACCTGTCAGAGCCATTCGAACGGGGCCTCTCGACTCTCGTTGGGCTACCGGGCGCGATCGCCTGGGGGCCAGTGGCGCTCCTTGTCTGCATGGGGGTGACGTTCCCCCTTCGCGGGCTCCTTGCGCGGAGTCTTCTTCATCGCGGTGCGTTCTCCATAGCCAGTGCCAGTTGCCTTCTCATGACGCCCCTCGCCATAAGGGTCGGAGGGACTCTGATGGCGCCTGCGCCTTCGTTCAACGCGGCGGATGCCGACGTTTACCGGAGTGTGGTGAGCCCTGATGGCTCCAAGATTGCGGTCGCGATTCACCACCACAGGGCTTCGCAACGCACATCCATCTGGCTGGTGGACACTGGCACCTACGAAGTGGAGGCCCTACCGACTCCCCTGACAGGACTCTTGGCGCTCCTTCGGACTAGATTCGGTGGCGTCGACTGGTCAAGCGATAGCGCTGAGGTCTGCGTTACGATCTGGAACGATCCACCATCCATGTACTCGATGGACGTCCGGACGAAGGAGGTCACGGAGATGGACTACGCGGCTTTCGCTTCGAAGGCGTTCCACTTAGGGTGGACGTTCGAACGCTCCGGTCCGAAGGGCGGCCTGATGCGGGCCTCGGCTCCAGGGCTCCTCGCGACAGCCTTCGAAGCGAGGGCTCGGCCGAAGGTGACGAAGCTTCGCCCATGGCTGATCTTCTACGAAGGCAAGGCGGGTCGAGTTCATCGGTACAACGGTCGAACGGGTGAGACGATCGCGACGGAATTCGTGCTCTCAAGAAGCGGCAACTACCTTGAGGTGTCGCCGAACGGAGAGTGGATTCTGACCATGCAAGGTTACGGAACGCTCGCCCTCTACCACGTGGGGTCCGGCCGCCGCATGGAGGTGGAAATGAGGCGATACGTGCTCACGGATCGGGAGCGCCCGCTGCTTGTGCAGCCTCCGAGGTCGAAGGATTGGCTGCAGGTTGGACTCGACGATTCGATTCCACTTGAGCTTGAGTGTGGCTACGGAACTCCCGTGGACCTAGACGGCGAACGGTGGTTCTGCGCCGTAAGGCATCGGGGCATGTTCGTGCTCGACGCCCAGGGGAAGGTGCTGCATAGGGTGTGGCACCAAGGCGAGTCGAAGCTCCAGGACTGAGGTTAGGCGACATGATAATCAAGAAGCTAATGCAACGGATCGGCCACGGGATGGGCGCAACGCTTGGGCTCGTGCGGGCTGAGATGCGCGGCGGGTTGAGGCTCACCGTAGGTCTGATGGCGTGCGCCGCTGCGGCCCTTCTGTTCGGGAGATTCGTCCTGCGGATCGAGGCGCCTGTGGGAGGGAGGGCGCAGGAGAACATCTTGCTCAGTTTGGCGTTCCTCTACGCGATTCCGGCCCTTGCCGGCGCTTTCGAAGTGGGGCGCGGCCAAGGGGCCTTCCGTGTCTTGCAGGCGGCGCCTGTCTTGAAGCTCCAGGTGTTCGCGGCCAAGCTCCTGGGGCCTTTGATGCTGACCGCGATCGCCGTGGGAGTGACGGCCGCCCTGGACGTGGGCCTAGCGCTCGTGGCGCCGGCTCCGAAGCCTGGCGGGCTTGGGGATGGGCTTGAGTGGCGGGGGCTGACTGGCATGATCTTGGGGCTTGGGACCCTGTCGGTTTTCGGGACTCTCTTGGCCGCCATCGTGACGCGGCACGCCTTTGGGGCCTGCGCGGTGGGCGGACTGCTCGCGGCGGTTCCCGTTACGCTGAGCCTCTCTTCGGAGCACACGATCTTCTCGGACGTGCTGTTGACCTCGATGCAGTCTCTCACGCTTGGGTCCGGGAACCTTGGGATCGCCGCCTCGGTGGTTCTCACGATCATCGCCGTTCTCTTTCCGCTGCGCGGGTTTGCGGCGCGGAACATGCTACTGCGTGGTGCATTGCTGGGCGCCGGTACGGTGGGACTTGTGGCGGTGCCGATGGGGATGCGCATGGTGGGGACGCTGATGATGTCGCCGGCCACCTTCGACATTGCCGGTGGGCGCGTCCGTGACATCGACGTGAGCCTCGATCGCTCGCAGATTGCGGTGCAGATCTACCACTGGGACAAGGCTTCGCAGAACTCGTCGCTTTGGACCATCGACGCGGAAACCTACGAGGTCACGGCTCTGCCGAACCCGGTTTCCGGCGCGCTGGCTCTCATGCGCGTGGACTTCACCGGAGCCAACTGGAGCGTCGATGGCACCCAGGTTTGCGGCGCGATCTTTCCGTCGAGCAAGCTCTTCGGCATCGACGTCAATACAGGGAGGGTGAAGGAGCTTCCCTGGGAGGAGTTCGATCGTAAGGTCAATAACGCTGGGTGGACCTTCCATCGCAGTCTTCCGAATGGTGGCGGCGTGACGCGCAACTGCCGAGCGATGCACCCTCAGTACGGATCGGTGGCCGTGCGCAGCCTTGGGTCGCCGAAGGCGGCGGAGAGGGCGTCGCACCTTTTCTACTACCTCGGGGAGGACTGCCACGTGCACCGGGTGGACGCATCCACGGGAGAGTCGACCACGACGGATCTGGAGCTTCCGATCCGAACGAGTTCGTTCATCGTTTCGCCGGAAGGAAAGTGGCTGCTAGCTCACCGCGGAACTGGAAGGCGCGAGCTGTACCACGTGGCCTCTGGCCGCTCGGTTGCGGTGGAGGGTGCCGGGTTCATCTTGACGGACAGGGAGCGCCCGCTGATGCTTCAGAAGAACCGTCTCGGGAATAGGGACTGGTTTGAGGTTGGCCTCGATAAGCCGGTTCTCTTCAAGCCGGACTGTGACGCGTGCTGGCTGACGGAGCTCGATGGGGAGCGGTGGATCGCAAGGGTCGACCAGGGCCAGCTCTTTGTGCTCGACCGTCAGGGGAAGGTCCTGCACCGGCTGCGGGATGCGCCGGAGCCCGAACCGCGGCGCTGATTTCTCCGCCCGGGTTACGGTAGGGGGATGCTCCATGTTGCCCTTGCCTTCGTTTCGTCGTGTTCGCCGGTCCAAGAGTCCGAGCTGCCTCCCCCCAACATCGTGATCGTCCTGGTGGACGATTTGGGGTGGGGCGACCTCGGCGCGGACCTGCCCGGGATTGGCGGCCGATCCGACCACCGCACGCCGCACCTCACGGGCTTCGCCAAGGAGTCACTCGTCATGACGAACGGGTACTCCGCGGCGCCCAACTGCGCGCCAAGTCGGGCCTCGCTCCAGACCGGGCGCTATACGCCGCGGCACGGGATTTTGACGGTCGGGACCTCGGCACGGGGCAGGGCGAAGAACCGGGCGCTGGTGCCGGTGCCGAATGAAACAGTCTTGCCCGATGGGGAGATCACGTTGGCGGAGCGGCTTGCGCCCGCGGGGTACTCGTCGGTGCACCTCGGGAAGTGGCACCTGGGCGAGGACCCAAGGACCCAGGGCTATGACGTGAACATCGGCGGCAACCAGCGCGGCCATCCCAAGAGCTACTTCTCGCCCTACAAGAACCCGGCGCTCAAGGACGGGCCGAAGGGCGAGTACCTCACGGAGCGGCTCACGAACGAAGCGATCGCCCAGCTGGACGAGCTGAAGCCGCCGTTCCTGATGCACCTGGCTTACTACACCGTGCACACCCCCCTTCAGGCGCCCAAGGAGCGGATCGAAGAGCGGCGTGGGGCCGGCGCGAAGTCGCCGAAGTACGCGGCCATGGTCGAAGCCATGGATGCGGAGTTTGGGCGCCTGCTCGGGGCGCTCGAGGCCAAGGGGCTGGCCGGGAACACTGTCGTATTGTTCACCTCGGACAACGGCGGGCACGGGCCCGTGACCAACCTTGGGCCCCTCCGTGGATACAAAGGGACCCTCGACGAAGGGGGGATTCGCGTCCCGTGGATCGTTCGATGGCCGGGGCGCATCGCGCCCGGGGTTAGCGACTCGCCGGTGCATCACGTGGACGTGGCGCCAACGCTCGAATCACTCGCGAAGGTCGAGCCGGCCGTCGCCCGCGAAGGGGCCGCGCCGCCGCCGGAGCTTGACGGCGTGGACCTCACCGGCCTCTGGTTTCGCGGCGAGGCGCCCGCGCCCCGCCCGCTGCTCTGGCACTTCCCGGTGTACCTCGAGGGCAAGAGCGATCGGTTCCCGCAGTGGCGAACGACGCCGGGATGTGCCATTCAGGTAGGAAGTTTGAAACTGATCGAGTTCTTCGGCGCCGGTCCGCTCGGACCGCGGCGGGAGCTCTTTGACCTGTCCCTGGACCCCAAGGAAACCACCGACGCATCGGCGGACCGTGGCCCTGAGATCGAGGCCATCCGGGCGCTCCGTGATCGGATGCTGCGCGAGATGGGCGCGCGCTTCCCGACCTTTGAGGATCCGCCCGCATCCGATGGATGACGTCGGTTGCCGTACCGTGCAGGTTGGAGTGCGGCACTCGCTCTCGGCTAACGGTGACCGACTAGTAGGGGCGGGGTAAAACGCTCTGTTCGATCCAGGTTTCCGCTCCTGTGGGCCATGGGGGACTTCCATCAGCCACGCTCAAATCCCCAGGGGAAGCAGTATCTTCGGTGTAGCTTAGGGTCGTACTTTCCCGGTACGACCCAGCTCGTCGCTCGCAACTCAGTCCCTCTTGGCTCTCTCTTGAAACGAAACCGTCTCATCATCGCCGACGACCACCCGATCTTTCTGGGGGGCCTGGAACGGCTTTTATCACACGACTACGAGATCGTCGCCCAGGTCAATAGCGGTCGTGAACTCGTCGACGCCGCCCGTGTGCATCAAGCCGACGCGATCGTTGCCGATTATCAGATGCCTGATCTCACGGGCCTCGAGGCGCTCGCTGCGCTTCGGGCCGTCGGCATCGACACGAAGGTCATCATCATCACGATGTTCGAAGACGTCGAGTACGCCCTCGACGCGGCGCGTCAAGGGGTGGATGGCTTTGTGCTCAAGCGGTCGGCCGCATCGGAGTTGCTGCAAGCCTTGCAAGTCGTCCTCGAGGGCGATCGATGGATCTCGCCGGCGATCCGCGATCAATTCGAAGACCGAGAGCTAGAGATTAATTCAGCGAGGGAGTCGGAGGACACCGTCATCCACTCCCTTTCGATGCGGCAACGGGAGATCATCCGTCACATCTCGAAGGGCGACATTGCCAAGCAAGTGGCGTCCCGTCTCGGCATCTCTCGCAAGACCGTCGAGTATCACAAGTACAAGGTGATGCGTCGTTTGGGGTACACCTCCTCGGCGGAGCTGATCCGCTTTGCGGTCCGGCGGGGCCTCGACCAGGACTGATCCGAAAGAGCCCTGGGGTGCCATCCCGTGCTCGCGCTGCGGGTACCGGAGGACGGCGGGCCCCCCGATGGTCACCAAGCGTCGGAGGTGACACCCGCGATAACAGGAGGGGCTTGGACGACGACGCGCGTGCCCTTGCCCGGTTTCGATTCGATCTTCAGCTCGCCGCCGAGCAGTCGGGCGCGCTCACGCATGCTGGCGAGCCCGATCCCTGCGCCGCTGGCGCTCCCAGCGCCAGCGTCGAAGCCGATGCCGTTGTCTTCGACC
Source organism: uncultured bacterium (assembly GCA_913058555.1). Lineage (GTDB taxonomy): Bacteria > Planctomycetota > UBA1135 > UBA1135 > Saltatorellus. The sequence continues at coordinate 2,474 of CAJXRJ010000239.1, read as the reverse complement.
TCGAGCACATGCTCCCCGTCGACGATCCGGAGGCGGATGTTGATCGCGGACGCGTTGCCGTGTTTCCAAGCGTTCTGCATGGCCTCCTGGGCGATTCGGAAGAGGCCGAGGGCGGTGTCCTTGGGGGGTTCTTCAAGGCCGGGTGCGACCTCAAGGCTCACTTGGGCCCCCGTGTGCCTCGATCGGCGGCCAGCCTCGGAGCGCAGGGCGCGCACCAGCCCAAGGTCGTCCAGAATCGTCGGGTGGAGCTTCCGTGAAAGGGCGTGCACATCCTCTGCGATGGACTCCACCTGGACCTGGAACTGACGCAGGGTTTCGGCTCCGATGAGCTCGTTGGATTGCACCGTCTGCCCGGCCATGTGCGCGTCGATGGCGAGGGCCGCCAGGCGCTGGGAGAGATCATCGTGGAGCTCGCGGGCAATGCGGCTGCGTTCGGTTTCTTCGGCCTTGGCGACGCGCTCGCGGAGTCTTGCGATATCCCGTGACGCGCGCTCTGATTCGGTGAGGTCACTCACCAGGGTGATGACCATTTGAAGCTTGTCCTCGCCCTCAAAGATGGGCGCGAAGTGCCACCTGCAAATGCGTGCCTTGCCGGCAATCTGCTTGATAGGCGCGAGGATCGTGAGCTCCTTCGCCCCGCGGCTGACGCGCTCGAAGGCAGCTTGGGCAAGATCTGGGCTCTCGAACTGCGCCGCGAAAGTCTGAGCCTGGGACGCACCCGTGGCCCATCCAAACAGATCACCCGCACGGTCGTTCCAATCGATGACGTGGCCCTCGGGATCCCAGGCGACGATGGCTGAGGGGGCCGTGTCGAAGAGGCGCCGGAACCTCTGTTCACTATTGCGCAACCGTGCTTCGGTGGTGATGCGGCGGTCCACCTCTTCCTGGAGCGCCTCTGTTCGGCGAACGGCGGCCCGCGTGCGCAACCAAATGAGGCATCGGATGGCCAGGACGCCGAGGATCGCCGCGAGCCACATCACCGACGTGCGGTGATACCAGTGGGGGATCACGACGATCTCTGGACTACGCGCCGTCTCCGACCAGGGACGATCATTGGTGCGCGCTCGCACTTCGAAGGTGTACTCCCCGGGGAGCACGTTGCCATATCGGACGTGATGGCTGCCGTTGCTCGAGACCCAGTCGTCGTCTTGGCCGAGCAGTCGATGCTCGAAGATCGCGTTCGTCGCGCTCGGGAACGCCATGGCGCGGAACTCAAACTCGAGGACCGTCCTGCCAATTCGCTCCGCGGTGGGTTCCAAGGGCGAGCCGTTCGCCTTGATCGTTTGGATCGAGACCTTGGGCGGAGGGGGCGGAGGCGGCGTGGCACCGGGGTCAAAAATCACCAGGCCGCGGACGGTCGGGAGCGCAAGCAATCCGTTGCTGAGTTGAGCGCCCATGTCGCCATTGCCCTCGGGCGCGGGGAACAGTCGGCCCGCAATGTGGCTCGCTTCTCCGCGGGATTGCCGGTCGAGGCTGTCGATCGACAGCCTGATCACGCCGGAGTTCGAATTGACCAGCAGCTTGCCTTCCTCCGTTGGCGAACGAATCCAACCAAGGTAGGCGTTGGGGAGGCCGTCGGCCAACGACCAATGATCGAGCATTCCGTCCGGTCTGCGGCGGAAGAGGCCGTGACCGTAGGTGCTGATCCAGATTTCCCCCTGCCGGCCCTCGGCTATGTGCCGAATCACGATCCCCGGCAGCTCGGCCATCACCGACACCTGCAGCGTGGCGGGATCGAAGCAGCGGACCTGGCCCTCTGCGGCGAAGAGCAACCCCTTATCGTAGGGTGAGAATCGGCCGCCGAACGGGCCGATGTTCACCGATCGACCGGTCGCGCCCGTGCTGTCCTTCAGCTCGACAAGGAGCCCATCCTCGAAATGGATCCACGCGCCGTGCTTGTCGCCGCCTGCGATCGTGTGCACGTCGTCGCCGAACCCGACGATCTGGACGAGCCGATCGCCTTCGTGGCGAGCCAATCCCGACGTCATCGAGACCAGCCTCTCGCCGTTGACGTGTACGACTCCCGTCACGAGCTGAATGCCCGGCATGTCCTCGAACGGAGAGCTCAGCGGCGTGACGTTGCCCTTGCTGGAGATCCAAGCGGTCGTGTTTCCGCGAGTGTCGCATGCGATGGCTCCGGATTCACCGTCTGAAAAAACGTTGGCGACCGCCAGGTCGGGCTGCTCGAGGCTCAATTGCACCGGCGCGACATACTGCGGGCGGAGGTGCTGGAGCCCCTCTCGAAGGGTGCCTGACCAGATCCCATCCCGGCCCGCGGATGCGAGCGCTGACACCCTCTGTCCGTCGTCGACGTTCTGGAACTGAAGGCGCCCTGTCTCGCTCGTACCCGCCGTCATCAGGACCAAACCGTCCGACGTCGCGAGCAATCGACGTCGATCACCAACGTCGAGCTCGGAGTGGATATGGGCTGTCTCTTATACACATCTCCGAGCCCACGAGACTAGGCATGATCT
>CAJXRJ010000238.1 GCA_913058555.1 uncultured bacterium | reverse complement strand
TGGGCTCGGAGATGTGTATAAGAGACAGAACGTCGAGACCGTGCGGGAGAGCGTCTACGAAACGGCCAAGCTCACGACGATGGTCGTCTTCCTGCTCGTGGGCTCGACCGCATTCACCCTCGTGTTCCGGGGGCTGTATGGCGCCGAGTGGATTCAGGACCTGCTGACCGGCCTGCCCGGCGGCAAGATCGGACTGCTCGTCGTGGCGAACCTCGTGGTCTTCTTCCTCGGGTTCTTCATCGACTTCTTCGAGATCGCGTTCATCGTCCTGCCCCTCATCGTGCCCGCCGCCCAGGAGCTGGGCATCACCGGCGACGCGATGATCTGGTTCGGCGTCATGCTGGCCATGAACCTGCAGACGTCGTTCCTGACGCCGCCCTTTGGCTTCGCCCTCTTCTACTTGCGCAGCGTCACGCCGGCGGAGATTCCGACCTCGACGATCTACCGCGGCGTCCTGCCGTTCATCGGGATCCAGGTCATTGGGCTCGTGCTCGTGATCGTCTTCCCCGAGCTCGTCACGGCGCTCCTGTAGCCCGCGCAGCCCTACTCCAGGGTGAGCGTGAGACGCCGGAAGCGCGCAGGGAAGTCAGGGATCTCGACCGTCTCGTCGTGGCTGAGGTCCGTGTCCGACTCCACCAGGAAACGCACGCTCCCCAGCGGGACCTTGATGTTCACCATCGCTCGGTCTGGCCGGCTCAGCTCGGCGCGCCGGATAGGGTCCGACTCCGTGGCCAGGGTGCCGTCGGGCCAATGGGCCTTGAGCGTGAGCGTCGACCAGGTGGCCTCCGCCGGCAGCTCCAACTTGACGCGGAGGGACCGGGCCAGGGTCCCCTGGAGGGTCACCTCGGCCGTTTCGCCGTCGCGGATTTCAACGAGCTGAGAACGCGCGATCACGATCTTCGATGAGCGAAGCTCCACCCGCCACGTCCCCGGTTCGATGGGCGTGTCATTGACCCATTGATCCCCGTCACGATCCAGCCACGCCTCGCCGCCCACGTCAGTGAACATCGCCACGCTCATGTTGCGCGAGAGTGATTCAATCTCGTCCAAGGGCGCATCGGGAGGAAGCGCCAGGTCGAGGGAGACCCGGGCATGGCCGCCTGCGCCAGCACGGAGTATCCCCACGTCGACGGTCTCACCGGCCGCCACGACTATGCCCGACTTCTGAAAGATCATGTTGTCCCCGACGGTGCCCGAAATCGTGAACGTGCCAGGCGCCACGGGGCCATAGCGGAAGGCCCCCGTCCCCGCGTCGACGTCGAGGAAAAGACCGACGTTGACCCCGAGCCTCCAAATGGCGGCGTCGAGATTCGTAGGGACGAACCCATTCTCGCCTTGGAATCGCCCCTCGATGAAGGCCGTCCTGGGCACCGGGCGGACAGCTTGGATCAGCACGGAGTCGTCGCCGGCCGCGACGCCGAGTGCCGTGCCCAGGGCGTTGCCGATGAACTCATTGCGAGGCCGCACCGCCAGGTCCCAGCGATTTCCCCCGTCGGCCCCGGGCTCGAGGCTCGTCAGGCGGAAGGCGCCCTGCACGTCGGTGATGACCCCCCAAACGTGATTCTGATTCATCGACTTCCCCGAAGCGCGGACCTCGAACCCCGCCATGGGCTGGCCGTCCTGATCGATCACGTGCCCTGCAATGAACGGCGCGTCGGAGAGATCGATTCGAACGACCTGGTCCTCTGCTACCGCCACATCTATCGGCTGGAGCACGCGCTCAAGGGGCAGCCCCCGGGGACTCGCCGCACGCAGGATCGCCGGGCCCAGGGGCACGTTCTGAAGCTCAAAGAGACCGTCGTCACCGGAGCTCGTTTGGTGCTCATGCCCGTAGGTCCTGCGTGAATACGTCGAACCGGCGGTGACGTACTCAATGCGGGCGCCCACGGCGGGCGTGCCGTTCGATGAGTAAATCCGCCCAGAGACGGTGACGCCCGTCCCGAGCTCGATGCGCTGCGCCGGAAGGGGCGCCGCCGTGACCCCGATCTCGGACCGGTGAGTCGCGAACCCTTCCGCGTAGCAGACGAGGGGCCATGTGCCTTCTGGCAAGCCCGCCGGATACCGAAAGCGCCCGTCTTCGCCTGTCCAAACGTGGAGTGGGATGGGGCTCGCCCCCTGGATGTCCCCCATGGAGTAGCCGCCTTTGGGCCCGGCCACGACGACGGCCCCTTGGATCGGCTGACCGTCGGCGTCGACGACGATGCCGGTCAGCGAGGCCCCCTCCTCCCGGAGTCTCAGGGTGCCCCGGAAGCGCCCTGGCTCGAACTCCTCAAGGTCGGAAACGCTCAGCATGGGCGAAGGCACAAGACCCGCGAGGACCGCCTGCATGGTCCCATCCACGGGCATGCGAGCGGCGAAGGAGCCGTCCGCGCCGCTCGTCCCATGGCGCACCGACACCTGGTCGTTCCCCGACCACGGTGCAGACCAGATCCCGGCCCCCGGCGCGGGCTCCCCCAACGCGTCGACGACCACGCCAAGGACCTCGACGTCCTTCTTGAGGATCAGCTCAAAATGGCGTTCGGTCCCCGTGGCTAGATTGAACGGACGAGACCCGCCGCCAAGGGCGTCCTTCGCGTAATACGCGCCGGCGGCGTTGAGCCCCTCGAACCGGATGACTCCCGAGGAATCCGTGGTCCGTACGCGTGGAACAAATGGCCGCCCTTTGTTTTGCCATGACCCGAGGATGATCGAACGGGCCGCCGCGGGCGCCCCGTCGGCGTGCTTGACGGCAAGGGTGACCGATTCGGTCTGTGCCATGCTCGCCGTGGTGCTTCCGTCCAATGAAGTCTCCGCCGCGGCGGCCGGCGCCGTGGAGCGACGCTCGCCGGGGGCCGCCGGGCCCGCAAGTTCTTCGGAGGGAGGAAGATCCACCGTCGCCGTCAGCGCTTCGACGGGGGCGCCTGATTCCGAGGGATCGATCAGTGGGTTTGGACCATCGTCGCCGGGAAGGAGCCACCATGCCCCGATACAGGCAAGAACAAGGGCCACAAGCGCGGGAAAAAAGGTCTTCATGGAGAGGATCGTGGCGCCGCTCGCGGCGCCCGCAGAAGTCGCGGCAAGAGCGCCCACAGGCATCCCACCAGGGAACGCGAGTGGCGTCAGGGATGCGAGCCAGGTACGCCGGTCTCGGGTCAACGAGTCGAGCTCTTCGCGAAGCTCGGACAGGCCACGATGGAGTCGCGTGCGCACCGTCTTCACGGGCGTGGCGGTGCGCTCTGCGATGTCGGTGGCGCCGATGCCTTCGCGGTAGCGGAGGTAGATGGCGGTGCGATACGGCTCCCGGAGAGCCTCCATGGCCCGTAAGAGGAGCTGCTCACGCTCGAGCATGGCTGCGGTGTCTAAGGGCCCCGGATCGGGGCTCGAGACGTGCATGTCCGAGGGCTCAAGCGGACGCGCCGCACGCACACTCTCACGTCGAATCCGTGAAACAGCTTTGCGGTGGAGGATCGTGCTGAGCCAAGCCCTCGGCCTCTCCATGGAGCGGACCGGGGAAGCGAGCGCCGCCGCCCAGGTTTCCTGGGCCAGATCATCCGCGGCTCCCGCGTCCTTGACGAGCGCCCGTGCAAGGCTCCTCAGGAACGGTCCGTGCTCAGCCGCCAAGGCGGCGATGTCTTCGGGGTAGGAATAGCTCATGGGATGGCGCGGTGGACCTGGAAACAAGTCGCACGGGATCCGCCAATGACCTCAGGAATTCTGCCCGAGGCGCAGATCCCTGGGTCACGGCTGCGTACATCTCCCAGCGGACCTGGCCAGGGAGGCTCCCAGGCGCCCCTCTCCCATGGTTCGCCGCGCCCCACGCCCCACAATCGGTTAGCGTGAGGCCTCGGCCGCATAGGGCGGCTCAGCCAAACGACTCCAAACATGCTCATCGGATCCACCCTGCTCGTGACCGCCCTGGTCACTCCCCTTTCTTCCTCCACCGCAACAGTCCCCACCGGACATGCTGTCGCGCCCGCCCCGGTCCATTGCCAGGTTCCCTGCGGGATCTACGGCGATCACCTTCGCGTGGAGCTCCTGAAGGAGCACGCCGCCACCATCGAGAAGGCGATGATCCAGATCGAGGAGCTCGGCAAGGCCGACAAGCCCAACTGGAACCAGCTTGTTCGCTGGATCTCCACCAAAGAAGAGCACGCCCAGAAGGTCCAGGACCAACTCAGCCAGTACTGGCTCGCCCAGCGCATCAAGGCGCCGAAGGATGGCATGAACGAGAAGGCTGGCGGCCGCTACATGGCCCAGCTCATGGGCAACCACGCCATGACCACCGCGGCCATGAAGTGCAAGCAGACCACGGACGTCGCGAATGTCGCAGCCTTCCGCAGAGCGCTCGACATGTTCCAGAAGGCGTACTTCACCGCCGAGGACCTCGAGCACCTCAACGGCCATAAGGAAGGTGCGGGTCACGACAGCGACAAGGGGCACGCCGATGGGCATGACGGCAAAGAAGGCGCCAGTCACGACAAGGACCACGAGCACAAAGACGGCGATCACGACCACTAGGACGGCAAGTGATCGGTTCTTAGTGATGCGCTGATTGGGCACCCTCGGGTACCGGATCGAGAAGGGGGCCGCCTCCGCCTGTAAGGCGTGGGTGGCCCCCTTCTCCGTATTCGCCGATCCGACTAGCCTGGGCGGCATGCTCTCCATCCTCCCCATCACGCTCAGCTTGGCGCTGAACCTGTCGCCCGCCGCTGCCGCGGTCCCGGCGCCCGCTGCTCCGTCGGTCTCCGCACCGCAAGAAAAGGGCGACTCCAAGAAGGACACCGCGAAGGACGAAGCCTTCGAGTGGACCCTCGAGAAGCTCTTCGACAAGGACGCGACGTTGCTCGGCCCGTCGGCGCGCTCGATCGCGTTCTCCCATGACGGACTCTACGCGGCTTACCTTTGGCGACCGTTCGACGAGCGTCGTCACGGAAGCGACCTTTGGATCTACGACGTGAAGGCGGGCAAGGCCGAGCGAATCACGTCGGTGTCGGTGCTGGAGCCGTTCCAGAAGAGCACCCGGAAGGTCGGCCTCGACCGGATCAAGAAGGCCGGCAAGAAGGACAAGAAGAAGGACGACGGGAAAGCTAAGTCCTGGAAGGACCTGAAGGGCTCCATCGAAGGGACCGCCCCGGACGTCGATGAGGACGCGCAGCAGCGCAAGCTCATGGACATGGTCACTGAAAAGGACGCGAAGGACGACGACGCCCCGCGCTACCGGGGAATCAGCGACTTCATCTGGAGCCCCGACAAGCACGAGATGCTCGTGGCCACGGGCGGCGACATCTACCGCTACCAAATGGGCAAAGACGCCGGCCTCCAACGCCTGACCAAGACGCGCCAGTCGGAGCGTGAGGTGCAGTACCTCCCGGACGGTAGCGGCTACACCTCGCTCATCGGCGACGCCTTGGTGCGCGTTGAGTTCGGCGATCACTTCGTGGATCAACTGGACCCGAGCCTCCCCGGCGGCATGACCATGCGTGAGTACGCCCTCAGCCCCGACGGCAAGCGCGTCGTGTTCGTGGCCTCGAGCGGCTCCCGGGGGTCGAGCTCACGGCGCACGGTGGACATCGCCACCTACCGGGGTCGATTCATGAAGGTACGGACCGTGCCGCGCACGGTCTCCGACGACCCGATCTCCAAGTCGCGCTCGGCGGTGTTCCTTTACGAGCTGCCCAAGCGAGACATGGAGAACGGCCGCTTGATCAAGGTCTACGAGCGCGAGTCCTCGGGACCCCGTGACGTCCTTCAGCTGCCCGACTGGGCCCCGGACTCCAGCCGCGTGACCTTCTCGGTGTTCGACCAGAAGACCTCCCAGGTGCACGTCCTGGAGGCCGCCTTCGACGAACCGAAGAAGGAAGAAAAGGACGAAGACGAAGAGACGGCCGACGGCAAGGAGTCGTCCAAGGACAAGCCCAAGAAGAAGTCCAAGCCCGCAGCAGAGGCCGGCGACGAGCTCGAGGAAGAAGACGCCAAGATCGTGCACCGCTTCTTGCACAATGGCGGCCCGAACACGCCGCGCATGATCGAGCCGAAGTACCTGGCCGACAGCCGGCGCATCGCCCTCCTGACGGAGCAGACGGGCTTCCGCCACGTGCACGTGCTCGACCCCGTATACGAGACCCTCGAGCCCATCACCCGTGGCCACTTCGAGGTCTATCCCATCGAGATGTCGAAGGACCGCACCCGGCTCTTCGTCGAGGCCACGAAAGAGGACTCCGCCTGCCTCGACGTGTACGAGCTCGCCCTTGAGAGCGGCGAGATGAAGCGCTTGACCAACGCCCGCGGGCGCCACACGAACGCCGCGATCTCCAAGGACGGGAAGACGGTCCTCGCCATCCATAGCGCCTTTGGCTCACCACGCGAGCTCGTTCGCGTGGACGTGAAGGCCAAGAAGACGGTGCCGCTGACGGACACTCACCCCAAGCGGACGCACGAGATCCTCAAGGACAAGCCCGAGTTCTTCAACTACGCGAACCGTGAAGGCCAAGACATCAAGGGCTACCTTTTCGAGCCCAAGGATCGCAAGAAGGGCGAGAAGCGCCCGCTGCTGATCTACGTCTACGGCGGCCCCCTCGGCACGTCGAAGCAGGTCGTCGAAGGCTCGACCCAGAGCTCGGCGTTTCAGTTCGCCAACTACATGACCAAGACCCACGGCTGGGTCACGGCAACGATCGATCCGCGCGGAATGTCCGGCTACGGCGCGCTCTTCGAAAAGGCCAACTTCGAGCAAGTGGGCAAGCCCCAGGTCAACGACCTCGTGGACGGGGTGAAGTACCTCATCGAGAAGCACGGCGTCGACCCCGACCGCGTCGCCATCCACGGTTGGAGCTTCGGTGGCTTCCAGACCCAGATGTGCATGTACACCGAGCCCAAGGTCTTCACATGCGGCATCGCCGGTGCCGGTCCCACCGAATGGGAGAACTACAACAGCTGGTACTCCACGGGCACCATCGGAGACAGCCGCGAAGGCAAGACCGACCTCGACAAGTACTCGCTCCTGCGGCTCGCCAAGGGCCTCAAGGGCAAGCTCCTCCTGGTCCACGGCATGGAGGACTCCAACGTTCTCTACCAGGACACCGTGCGCGTGTACGCCGAGCTCCTGGACGCGGGCAAAGAGACTCTCGTGGAGCTTTTCGTTGACCCCACCGGTGGCCACGGCCTCGGCGGCCACGTCAAGAGCCTGAACCGCTTCCGGAAGTACGAGGAGTTCCTCCTCCGGGCGAACAAGTAGCGGCCCCCACCGCCCCCATCATCACAGCCTGTGAGGGACCGGAAAACCGGTGCTCTCGCAGGCTGTTCATCTTGGTGAGTCCGGGCAGTGGAGGGACCGAGGGCCGGCTTGCGCCGACGGGCACGTCCCGGCGCCCCATCATCCGTGGCGGTACTTGGCGTATTCGAATTCCGCCGTTCCGAACCAGGCGTCGGAGGCGCTTTGGAACTTGCGCCAGGCCTCGAGGACCTTCGCGTAGGTTCCATCCCCGCTGGCCTCGTCGGAGAGCAGCTGCTGGGACGCGTCCTTGGCGCCGTCCATGAGGTCCTTGGAGAAAGGGCGAACCTTGATGCCCTTGGACTTGAGCTCCACCAGAGCGGCCGGGTTCAGGGCGTCGTAGCGGGTCTGCATGACCTGGGCCGCGCGGCGTGAGGCGGCGCGCAGCATGGCGCGGTACTCGTCCGTGAGCTTATCCCACTCGTCCTTGTTGATGTAGAAGGCGAGGTGCGGGCCCGGCTCCCACCAACCGGGGAAGTAGTAGTTCTCACAGACCTCGTGGAAGCCGAGCTTCATGTCGTCGTAGGGCCCCACCCACTCGGTCGCGTCGATGTTGCCACGCTCGAGGGCCTGGTAGATCTCGCCGCCGGGCAGGCTCTTGACGGAGACGCCGAGCTGGTTCATGACCTTGGACCCAAGCCCGGGGATGCGCATCTTGAGTCCCGCCAGGTCGCCGAGGCCATTGACCTCCCGCCGGAACCACCCGCCCATCTGGGCGCCCGTGTTGCCTGCGGGCAGGGCCACCACGTTGAAGTCGGCGAAGATGGGCGCGAAGAGCTCGTTGCCGCCGCCCTCCTCAAGCCACGCGGACTGTTGGCGCGCGCTGAGCCCAAAGGGCACGCATGTTTCAAAGGCCAGCACCGGCGCCTTGCCTGTGTAGTAGTAGCTCGCCGTCTGCCCCATGGGCGTGGTGCCCTTTTGCACGGCGTCCAGGACCTGGTCCCCTGGCACGATCTCGCCGGCCTGGGAAGGGGTGATCTTGAAGCGCCCGCCGCTCATGGCCTCGACGAGCTCACACAGCACTTCCGCCGAGCCGTACATCGCGTCGAGGGAGTTCGGGAAGCTGGACGCGAGGCGCCAGCGCACCCGCTTACCGCCGGTGTGAACCGACGGGCCGCCTTGGCCCGAGCCGCCGCACGCGGGTAGCGCGACGCCCGCGCCTAGACCAAGGATCACGTCGCGCCGCTTGAGGGCGCCCTTTGGGGTGGACCGTTCAGCCATTCCACCCAATGTAGCGAAGGGGGCTTTGCCGCGCGCTACTGGACCTCGAGCCGGACGATCTCTGTCTTCGATGCACCACCCAGAGCACCAGGGTCGCGGATCCACCATTGGGCGTCCAGGCTCAGCCCTCGAACGGCGGGTGAGCTGGGGATTGGCAAGGACCAGGTCCCGTACCCTTGCCCCGCACCGGACCCGTTGAGGGAGATGACCCCCCGTGGGAGGAGGGATCGGATTGCCGCGAGACCGGCTGGCCCCGTGAGGGCGCCGGGACTCACGAGCCGGAAGCGAACGGTCGCAGGGGCACCGCCGAGGCCGTTCCTGACGCCGAGCCGGAACTTCGATGCCCCCATGAAAGGAGCCGCCGCCACGATCACGTCCGGTGTCTCGCCTGCTGTTCCGGAGACGCTGCCCGTGCCGAGCGGGCGCGGATTGATGGCCCCTTGCTCCGACCGCAACTTGGGCCGGTCAAAGGGAAAGACCTCCGCGGCCACCCGGGGATCCGTCAGGGCCTCCATGAAGGCTGTGATGTTGTCGATATCGGCGTCCGGAATCACGAGCCCGTTCAAGACGGGATCGAGGTTGTCGAACGCGCCGCTGCCCGAATAGAACGCCACCGACCCCCTCAGCGTTGGGATCGTGTTGGTTCCGGTGTGGAAGTACCGCCCGCGCAGGGCGACGTTCCGCAGGGACGGCGTCTTGAACCGGCCAAGGTCCGCGGGGTTGCCGGTCACGGCGTAGCGCCCGGGATCTTCGCTGCTGGGACGCAGCGCCAGAGAATGGTAGTCGCCATTCGCAAAGAGCGGCGGGGTGTGGCAAACGGCGCAGATGGCCGTCGTGTCGAAGGCGACCATGCCGGCGTGCTGCTCCTGCGTCAGCGCGGAAGGATCCCCGCGCATGAAATTGTCCCAGGGGGTCTCGTTGGGAACGAGCGTGCGCTGGTAGGTGGCGAGGGCAAAGGCGATCCGCACCGGCGTGATGTCGGGCGTGCCAAAGGCTGCCGTGAAGAGCTCCGGATAGCTCGGAGAGGCGGCCAGCGCATCGTCCGTGTCCTTGGGGAGGTTGCTGGCGAGGGCCAGGGGCCTCACGGTGGCAAGGCGCAGCTCAAGGTCGTCGAGGGTCCAACCCTTGTCCGACATCTCCACGTCGGACAGGAAGGGCCCAAGGGACTGTGATTCGAGGGCGCCGCCGGCGGGGATCGCCGTCAGACCGGTGACCGGATCCAGGAACTTGGACCCGGCCCTCCCGTCCCAGAAGAG
>CAJXRJ010000237.1 GCA_913058555.1 uncultured bacterium | reverse complement strand
GGCTTACCGTTCCCCTTCAGCGCCCTCCCCCAAGTGCGCGTCGAAGAAGGCGTACACATCGGGCAGCGCTCGCTGAACGACCAGCAGGTGTTCCGTATTCCGGTAAGTCCGGTGGATCAAGTCGGTCGCGCCCAAGGCCTTCATGCGGGCTGCCAGAGCGTCCACACCGCGCTTTCCAAAATCACTTGCCCCAGCGCCCAGGAAGGCTGGAATCGAAGCCATCGCCTCGTCCGCCTTGCCGCCGCCCCCAAGGGCTGAGATCGCACGAAAACGATCCGCGGCGCCGTTGGCGGCGCGGATCGCGGCACCCGCGCCCATCGAATGCCCAAGGAGAAACACCCTGCCAAGATCAACCGGCAGCCGCGCTGACATCTCATCGACAATCTCCACCACAGGGCAACCAAAGAACCCAACCTCGGGAGCGATCAAAATCCAACCGCGTGCCCGGGCCAAGTCCACGGCTAGCCCGTCGCCGTAGCCATCGAAGAACATGTTGTGGGAGCCACCGGCACCGTGCAACGCGACGACGAGCGGCACACGCGCCCCGGGATCGAGACCGCCGGGAACAAAGACGCGCACGTTCACAACGCGCACTCCGATGGGCAACGAGAGCCAACGTTCGCCGGGCGACCCGATCCACTCAGCAACCGTGGACTCCCCAGACCCAGATTCAGTCGCGGGCGCCGGATCCGCGGGCGCTCCCGCGAGGAACTCGGCCCGTTCCAGCAAGTCGCCCATGGCATAGTCCGTCTCAGGGGTCTTGCCCGCGGCCATGCCCCTTAGCAGCGCGAAGTACTGGTTGGCCGTGTGGGCCGCAATCGTGCGGGGGAGCTTCGAGCGCCGACCGACCTCGTTCTTGAGCGACGCAAGCCGGGCGTCTAGGTCCGTCACGATCTCGAATCGCACTGACCCGACCGAGACGGCCGCAGCCCCGAGCTCAAGTGTTCCCTCGACCTCGAACGCACTTGCGGAATGCCCAGCCAGGTCCAGACTGAGCAGGGCCCCGTCTGAGCCGCAAGGGTGCTTGATCGAGTATTCGGCGCCGGTCCCGGGGTCGGAGTAGCGCAGCGTGATCGATGCACCCTCCAGGAGGTCCCAGCTTCCGTAGATCGGTGCGACGCTCACCCCAAGTCGCTCGGTCCCCGCGGCCACGAGTCGTGCACTCGGCATCATCGCGAAGGCATGCCCCGCCCGCTCCAACTCGGTGACCGGCGCGCCGTCAGCTCCGAGCAGCCGCCGCGCCGCATCCAATTCGCGCGCGACCCCCGCCATGTTCCCACGGAAGAAGTGCGCCACCGAGCCCTGGATAGTCTTGACCACCGCCCCCCGCCGGGCCTCCTCGGCGGTAGCCCAGGCCCGCTCCATTCCGCGCATGCGCTTCCCGGTCTCGTAGCGCCAAGTACTCGAATCGATCTTCGTGGGCTGAGATTCGGCCTCTTGAATCCCCGATCCCAACGCCGCTGAATCCAGCGCCATGGAATCCTGGACAAGCGGCGCCTGTGCGGCCGCAGGACTCGGAAATGATGGCACTCCGGGAATGGCCGCAAATGTGAACAGCGGCACAAGCGTCATAGCGATGGACTTCATGGTCTTAGGTAGGGCTCTGCCCCGGAGACACGTGAGAAAAAAGTGTGGGTTTGAAACTGGCGTCATAGATTGTGCTCGGGGTGCAAGGAGGCGTTTGACTCGCAGGCACTTACACCCGCGCCTGGCACAAGCAGGCCCACGGAGGGCGCGATTTCGCCCTAAGTGCCAGGGGCGGCCAAGCCTCCACCCCGCACGGGCACAATCAAGAAGGCCAACCCCTGTTGGTTTCCACTGCCAGTGCAAGGGGTGCCCCCCATCAGCAGGTCCCGATGCCAGCCCTGGAAGTACCAGCTCTCCCCGGACATGACCGTCACCGGCCCCAAGGCCGCAGGATGCTGCGTCAAGGTCGAGGGCTACCTGAACGCGTCCCGTGGAACGTCGAGCGTCGTTAGGAACATCGAGTTCTGCGCAGGGTCGAGGATCGCGGCCGCTTCCAAGAACGTAGGGCGGCCCGTGGGGTAGGGCGCGCGTCGGAGATGGAACCGTAAGGCTGTGTGAGCGTCCCGTTCGCTGCCCCACATGCGCCAGCCGGCTGCAATGAGCTCAGAGTGAGAAGCGCGGGAAGGTAGGCTGCGAGCACCCCCCTACGATAGGCACCCATGGGGCTTGCCACCATGTCTAACAAGGACCCCGGAGTGGAGTGGCCCTCACCCAGATGTTGCGCCGGCCAGGAGGGTCGCGGCGACGGAGGATCGATGGATCCCGAATAACGGGGCCCATGCCGCGATGGGAGCGCCCCACGTGGAGCTAAAACAGACGTTCCTCAATGCAGGGAGCGGTACCCAGCAGGTGACGGAGTGGCCGCGGCCTTCTGTCCCGGTCTGAGGCGGCGGGGTCCCTGGCGCGACCGCAGGGCCCGAGGCCGGATAGCCTGCAATATGACGCACCGACGGGAACCCGCGGAGGCGCCAAGCGGCGACGACCCCCATTCCCCCATCGCGCCCCTCCTGCACTTCGACGGGGGGGAGTTCGATGGTGGATCTGCACAGGCTGCGTTTCGGGTGACGCACGCACTCTGTGGGCACCCGCTCTTCGAATTGGAGCGCCTCGTCCGGCTGAGCAAAGAGCTGTCGCCAAGGCTCGTGGAGTACAACCCCGGCAGTCTCCCGGTCATTCATGACCCGTCCACGACACCAGCGAACTCACTGAGCGTCGCCGAGACGATCCGGCGCATCGAGACGTGTGGCTCGTGGATGGTCCTCAAGCACGTGGAGCGCAGCCCCGAGTACGGGGCGCTGCTTGATCGATGCGTCGACGAGGTTGCAGCAGCGGCTGGCCTCGACCCGGCGAAGCTCATTCGGCGAGCCGCGTTCCTGTTCGTTTCCTCACCAGGAGCCATCACCCCGTTGCATCTAGATCCGGAGAACAACTTCCTGCTACAGATCCGTGGGGAGAAGGCGATGCACATTGCCCGCCCTGGCAACCGCGCCGTGATCGGCGAACGCGCGCTTGAGCGGTTCTTCAGCGGTGGGCACCGGAACGTCTTGCTCGACGAGGACTTGCACGATCACCTGTCGCGCTTCGAGCTCGGGCCCGGCGACGGCGTGTTCGTGCCCATGCCCGCCCCGCACTACGTGCACAACGGCGACAACGTGTCGATCTCATTCAGCGCGACGTTCCACACGCTCGAGACAGACACCACCCAAGGTGTCTATTGGATCAACGACAAGCTACGGCGCCTCGGAATGCGTCCGGCCCCCCCTGGAGTGCAAGCCTCTGCCGATCGTAGGAAACATGCGATCTACAAGAGCCTTCGAGCCATCAAACGCCGCCTCCCCCCCCGCCGCTAAGAGTACGGAGCCAGAGTACGGAGCCAGGATCGTTTATTCGCTTTTGGCCATCCCCAAGAGGCGGCCCCGGACATTCGTCACCCCAGGGTCCCGATGGCTCGTTCGAGAGCGGAACGACGACCCCGCGGCCTACGCCGACCCAGCCTTCCCCACGGTCTCCATCATCGCTGCCATCTTGCCATGAGCTCCTCTCGGGCAGCTGCGTCATAGGGGCTGGGGAAGCTCGACGCGATTCCCGTGAGTTCGATCAGGTGATCGTGGATTTCCTCGGCGAGGTCCGAGATGCGAGCCACGTTGCGCCCGCGCTGCTCTGCGGCTTTCCCCGAGGCCTCGGCCTCCGTCGCCGCAGGCAAAGGCACCGGAAAGCTCCTGGTGAGGATCTCCCTTGCTTGCTCCCGTGCGGTGGACCCCTTTCCCAAAGGGTCTCCCATGGCGATGGCTGCGATAGCGTCCAGAGCCGTGCGCGTCAGCGTGTTGTTCGGAGACCCACCGACCCCAAAGCGAGCTAGGACGGCGAACGACGCGGGGCTGCCGCATGTAGCGAGGGCGGCGGCGACCTGCACGCGCAGGTTGTTCGGGTTCTTGGACCCGGAGGGGTTCTTGAGTAGCGCCTCCAAGGCCGGCGCCGCGTCTGCGTGGGGCGTTTCCTTGAGGACCTTACACACAAGAACGCGTAGCTGATCGTGGGGGACGGCGAGCAGCTCTTTGCAGGCGGCAGCGACGGCCGCGGGCTCATGTTTGGCCAGCGAAGCGACCGCGCAATAGCGCACCACGATGTCTTCGTGGTCGAGCCATTCCTTCGCGAGCGCAGGCGAGCTGGCCGTCTGAATCTGCTCCGCTAGGGCGTCGTAGACGGCGAGCTTCTCCGGCGACGGATCTGGGGTGCCTTGGATCTTCCCGGCTCCCTCGAACGCCTCTTGGAAGGTGGCGAGCTTGCGCCCCGTGGACCCGATGACGCGCAGGTCAGTCGGATCGATGAGGAAGTGCTGGGGCCACGCGGTGATGCCAAAGCGAATGGCCACGCGCTCCGCGCGGCGGTTCGCGTCGCTTCCACTGAAGTCCTGGAACAAGTACATCCACGCCGCGCGGTCATAGAGCGGCGCAAGATCTGGGCTGGAGAGGAGACCCCCCTCCATCACGACGCAATGCGGTCAGTACGTCTTCGTGGAGTACAGGAAGATGGGCGTCCGGTCGCGGAGCGCCTGGGCGCGGGCGTCCTCGAAGCTCTGGACCCAAGGAGCACCCGGCGGCGGATTCTTGCTCTTGTTGTCCTGGATGGGAGCCGCGGCAGTTGCCGCAGCGACCCAGAGCAACGCAGCGGACACCAGCCCCGCCCCTCCCATGATTCGAGTTCCATGCATGACAGGACATTAGCAAGCACGACGGCAGCTCGCTTCCCTGAAGGCTGCGATGGCCTCCGGTGCCCGGCACCCAGCTCAAAAGCGCCATGGCTGAAGCCGACGCGCGGGGAGGTCTATGTCACTGGAAGGTGATCGCGACGGCGTCAGTCATCACCGAGGTGTAGCCGGTATTGGCCCAGATGCGAGACCAGACTTGGAAGTGCCAGGTGTCACCTGCAAGGACATGGATCACACCCCCGCCATGGGGAATGTCGGTCAGGTCGAGGGTCATTTCGAACGAGCCATTCGGTCCTGTGAACTGCACTTCGTGGGGCCGATTGTGGCGGCCGATGGGCGATCCCAGGCAGAGGCTGCCAAGGGCGCCGCCGGGGCTGGGCAAGAGGCCAGCACTGCGGGAACTCAGGGCGATTGCGGCTTGGTTGGGTGGCAAGTGGGTCGCCCGGAGAGCGACATCATTGGCGGCGAGAACGTCCGATCCGGTCGCTACAAGCGTGGCAGGGAACTGCCAGCTGAGCCCGGGCATCGGGCCGCAGTAGTTTGTTCCTATGGTGCCAGGCGCCTCGTCCGCGAAGTAGATGACCGCGCGACTCCACGGGTTCGAGTGCAGGCGGTAGTCGACGATGGCCGCAGTGCCGTCCGCGGACACGTCACGGAATGTGATCGGATGCACTAGGGATGAGTAGCCGGTGGCGCCCCGACTCGTCAGGTACCGCCTGAAGTCGCGCCAGCCGGTGCCGGGCTCCCACATGCAGGCCGCACGGATGCTCTGCCCCGTGGCGGAGGTCATCCTGGCGTTCGAAAAGACCCGGTCACCGGTTCCATTGACGAAGACCTGTTCCAGACGGTCGGCCCATGGGGGAATCCCGATAACAGTGTGCCCCGCCGACGGGGACCAGCTGAAGAGCTCGCCGGCCTGCGTCAATCCAACGACCGTGCTGCCATCGGAACTGATGTCGATGCCCTGCCCACCCCCGGAAGGGAACCCGCCCTGCATGATGACCGTCCCGGTCGCCGCGCTCCAGTACCGAAGGCTGCCGGCAAGGGACCCAACGACGGCGTCGCCGCTTTCGGTCACGCCTGTTGGACTGATGCCGCAAGCGCCGCCGCAGAGCACCTGCGGAGCATTCGTACCGCTCCAACGAAGCAGATCATGACCGGTCGTGAAGCCGAACGTTTGCGTACCGTCCCCGCTCGTCCTCAGGGCGAAGGATGTGGAGGGTCCACTTGGCAAGTTGACGGAGCCGCTCGACTGGGTCCAGGTGGCTGCCCAAGCGGGCAGGAATGGCACGGTGTAGAGCAGGCGATCTCCACTCTCGCTCAGGCTCAGTGGCTCGCCTTCGTAGTCGAGGGCAGGGGGGAACGACGAATCTTGCCGTGCGATGCGCGTGGCCGGGCCGAACCGATCCCAGACCGCAACGTAGCCGGCGGATCCTGGACCTGAGCCGGCATAGTCGATCCCCGCAATGACCGATCCGTCCTCTGAGAGGACCATGGGCCATAGTTCCCTGTAGAACTCGGTTTGGACCTGGGCGGAAGCCGTGCCAGTAAGCAAGCAGATGGCAGTGGCGGAGACGCGAGTGCGAAGCAGTGTGCGAGCGACTGTAAGCATGGAATTCCCTGGGTTTTGATGGTCCGAGCGAGCGCCGATCCGTTGCCGGCTGCGGGCTCGATCGTACCACTCAGACCCAAAAGCCGCCGACTGGCCCATGGGCGGCCAACGCAGCACCTCGAAACCGGCACGTGACGTTCCCCGGCGCACCCATGACCCCAGGGAGGGGTCGCAGGTATCGGGCACCCGTGGCCCCAACCTCCGACGCCGACTGAAAGCGCAAGAGCCTTCCAAGCGCGGCAGTTACGTCAGCGAACGATCAGCGTGACCGGGTTGGATAGCTCAGTGGGGCCTGCGGTCAACGTTCGACTCGACTGGGCAAAAATGAGCGTTCCTCGATTGAGCGCCGGTACGACGAAGGGAATTGAAATCACGCCGCTGGGAGCCATGCTCCCCAGCGCAAGGCCGCGATCGAACGAGTGCATTCGTGGAACCGCCAGGCCCGCGATCGGAACGAGGGCCGACCTCCGCCCCACCCATAGGCGCGTGTTCGATCCGCCGAGCGCAAATACACTGAAGTCGACGGTGGTCGTGGGCAGGCCCTGGCCCTCAAGCGTCATCGCAGGGAGGCCGGGGATATCGGTCCGGGGGCACAGGACCGGGCTGTTGAAGGTGGTCTCCGAGGTAATGACGGTGCTCCCAAAGCAGCGGAGAGAGAGCGCGACGCCGTTGGGGAAGAACCCACCACATGAGAACCCAGCGCAATCGCATGTCCATCCATGGCATCCCCCCCATAGATCCGACCGGATGATGCGCAGGTTGGACTGGGTACTGAGGATCGCGTGGCCACCGGGGGCCCAAGAACTGGTGCAGGAACCGTCCTGACCAGGAGCGCCAGCGAGGCTTGAACCCGTCACCGTGACTTCGCTTCCATTGGCCACCGTCATCGCCGACGGACCGTCGCCGATTCCCGGATCGCATAGCCCAAGCCGATTGCCGGTGAGCGTAGATGAAGTGATTTGCAGGACCGAGGACTGAACGTCCGCGCCTTGATGCACGAACGAACGCTGAAGACGCACGTCGGAGGCGTTGATCAGCGACAGTTCTTCGACGTCCAAGTTGTCGAGAAGCGTCGTCCCGCCATCCCGCACGAACAGACTGTCGGCCCGCAGATCCGCAACGACGAGTGACTCGCCGTTTGGCCATGGGACCATCGCCGACCCCCTCACTTCGAGCCGCGCCACACTCACGACGGTGGGAGCGACGCTCGACTCCCCCATGATGGTCATCGGCCCCCGCACGACCGTCATGCCATAGCTTCCCGCCCGGACCTCAATGCGATCCAATGGACCCGCCACATCCACCGCTTCCTGCAGGCTCGTGTAGTCCACCCCGGGACCACCCGAGTCGTCGACGACATAAACCGCTTGGGCACTAGACGTCACCACAGAGGCGAACGCCGCGGCCATGACAGTCATGAACCGGGAGAGGAAAGATCGAGGCATGGCCATGTGGTGATCAGGCTGGGGGCGGCGGTTACGGACGAGGAGTCAAGCTGGACGCCAGGACAGAATAGAGTTCGAATGCGGTTCACGAATCGGCCAAAACGGCGCAAACGGAGCCGTCCCCTGGTGCCTGGGCCCCACCCCGATGCGACCGTGCTAGCCGACAAGGCCGGACCTCCGCCGCCGCGAGTCCGTGGATCTGCCGCTGCACTCTACCGGCCGTCGCCGGCCTCGTACTCAGTGCGCAGATCGTCCAAATCCAGGCCGGCCTCGGCAGCTATCCGCACCGCGCCACTTCCGTAAACGAAGAGATCCTGCAGCAAATGCGTGGCTCGCAAATGGCGTTCGGCGGGGTCGTGGGCTGCGCGGCAAGCTGCGACGCCTTCCTCGATGCGCTTACGGACGAGCTCCTGGGTCAACATCTGTGCGGCGACGAGGTGCAGGCCGCCGCCGCACAGC
The DNA here is from genome assembly GCA_913058555.1 of uncultured bacterium. Classification (GTDB taxonomy): domain Bacteria; phylum Planctomycetota; class UBA1135; order UBA1135; genus Saltatorellus. Next base: position 1,475 of record CAJXRJ010000237.1, on the reverse strand, counting down.
GGACAGGCTTCACGACGGTCCGGGTATAGGAGCTTGCAGAAGTAGCACCCCTCGGCATGGACGCCCTGTTCTTGTTCGTTCATGAATACCAGTGAGACGACGCCGGCGACATCGCCGGCGAGGACGGGATGGCAAAGTTCTCAATGCGGCGCCCCGGCACGACTACTGGCTCTTGTGCCAGGCAGCCAAAACCTCGGCTTCTCGCTCCGTGCTGATGCCTGCGCGGAGCTTCTGCTTCTCTTCCGGTCGGCCGTGGTGAAAGGCCAGGGTGGCCTGGGCCGTGTCGGCCAGCGTTCGGAACGTCAGGCCCGCCGCGACTTCTCGGCTGAGGTCAAAGCGAGCGAAGCCAGCATCCGCCGGAGTCGACGGTCGCCAGACAGGCATCTCGCGGTAGGGCCGCAGCTTCTGCTCCGCGAGGAAGGACGCGGGGATCCATGTCCAGCGAATGGGCTCACGTGTGACCGCCGCGATTCCGTACAAGACCTCCGCGATCGACCTTCCGTTTTCAGGCCCGATCCCCATGAAGGTCCCATAGGTGCGTGCCTCGCAGAGCCGAACCACCCACTCGCACAGGTCTCGAACGTCGATCACCTGGACTCGATCCTCCACCGGGTCCCCTGGCGCGAGCACTTCTCCGCCACGTTCAATGCGAACGGGCCAATACGTGAAGCGATCCGTTGGGTCCCCGGGGCCGACGATGAGCCCTGGGCGCAAGATGGTCGTACGATCGCCGAAGGCCGCCGTAGCCTCGGCCTCAGCCAGGGCCTTGGCAAGCCCGTACGGATAACGCTTGCCCTCCGACCAGTTAGGAGTTGTCTCCTTCGTCAAGAGCGGCATGTCGACGGTCGCCGGCACTTGCGCAAGATCCCGGTACACCGAACGGGTCGAGATGAAGAGGTATTGGTCGGCGCAGTCCTTCAGAAGCGCCGCCGAATCCCGAACCCAATCGGGCGCGTCTGAACGTGACGCCGAGTTGTCGATCACAGCGTCCCACTTCCGCCCCTTCAACGCATCGAGCGTTCCCTCGGCCCTGTCTCCCACAAGCTCCTCGACCGCTTCGAATCGACCAGGTCCCGAGCGACCGCGATTGAAGAGAGTCACTTCATGCCCTCGCTCGAGCGCGTAACGCACCTGCCATGGCCCAATGAAGCCCGTGCCGCCCAGGATCAAGAGCTTGAGCTTCCGCGGTGCCCCATGGGGCGAACGGGGCGCCTTCGCTGCGACCGATGCGTGGGCCAATGGGGCGTGCTGGGTACCGAGCAGCAATGCGCCGGCACCTGCTGCGGAGGATCGGAGGAACGTGCGCCGAGTTTTCATGGGTGCAGCGTATGCCGTGCTGGCCGCCGCGTCGAAAGGAATAGCCTCGTCGACGTCCTCCCAAGGCTGACGAACGGGCGCGGCACCGTACTCTGGGGCAGCGCCCAGCGCCGAAGGCGCTGATGTGTCGCTATGGCTAGCCGCGGCTGACGCCTTCG
>CAJXRJ010000236.1 GCA_913058555.1 uncultured bacterium | reverse complement strand
GCTCGAGCGCCGTCTCCAGCACGATGCCCACGTCTTGGGCGAGGACGCTGTTTCTCGCCCGCACGCCCTGGCGGCTGCCCTGGTCGATGGCAATCGCGAGCTCGGCCGGGCTGGCACCTTTGAACGGCCGCTCCCCCACGAGCACCTCGAACAACGTGACGCCGAGCGCCCAAACGTCCGCCCGCGCGTCCACCGAGTGAACTTCACCCCGGAGTTGTTCTGGGGCCATGTATGCGAGGGTCCCGAACACGTCGCCCTCCCGCGTGAGCCCCGACTCCCCTGCGCCTCGCTCGTCGCTTGCGAGTCCAAAGTCCAAGATCACGGGCTCGCCCTCTGGCGTCACCATGATGTTCCCGGGCTTGACGTCCCGGTGCACGACGCCCGTCTGGTGCGCCGCATGGAGAGCCCGGGCCGCGCGCTCGAAGAAACGCAGGACGCGCGTGACCTGGGCCCGTCCGGTCGGCGCCACCGGCACGAGCGGCTCGACCTTGCCCGAGTTGTCCCCGTCCATCGCATCCCGGATGAGCGTGCCCAGGTCCATGCCCTGGACAAGTCGCATGGCGATGTAGGGCGGCGAACTATCCATGTCCGCTTCGAGCACATGGGCGAGGCCGGGGTGCTCGAGTCGCCCGATGGACTCGGCCTCCCTTCGAAAGCGCTGTCGACGCTCCTCCGTGATGAAGGTCGCTTGCAGGAGCTTCAGGGCCACATCACGCTGAAGCCCGTCGTCCCGGGCCAGCCAAACCTCCCCTTGCCCGCCCCGGCCGAGGCATCGAATCAGCCGATAGCGCCCGAGCCTCGTCTCGTCAGAGGATCCCCCGTCGCCGCCCCCGCCCTCACGCGGGCTAGCCCCATCGGCGATGACGCCCCTCATCCTCAGGTACTCCGCCGCGATCTCGAGCTGGGACTCGGGGTAGCGGGCGAGGTAGACGCTCAGGGGCTGAGGTTCGCCTGCGCTGCTATCCACCTCGAAATCATCGACGAAGTCGAAGAGATCTGCGGCGATGGCCTCGGGGTCGCGACTGCCGCCCGAGAGGGGCCCTTGGGGATCGGAGGAGGTCATAGGCCGGTGCGTACCGGCGCTGGCGGCCCCCGGAGGAGCCAAGGGGTCCCCCGTATGTAACGAGTGAGCCCGAGCGGCGGTCCCTTCGAGTGTAGTGCGCTATCCTGTCTGGCGTGAGCAACCAGGTCCCCCAACAAAGCCTTGAAGGCGTGACCCAGGCATGGGTACGGACGGCCGCACGCGGCGACGCCGATGGTTTCGCCCAGCTCTACGAGCACATCGCCCCCGCGGTCTTCACCTGGGCCAGCCTGCGACTCAGGGGCGATCAGCTATCCCTCCTGGATGCCGGTGACCTCGTCCAAGAGGTCTGGCTTCGGGCCTGGCGCAAGATCGAGGATCTCGATGTCGAGGCGACCCCATTCCGATTCTGGATCTTCCGCATCGCCAAGAACGTGCTGCTCGAGGCCTCCCGTCAGGCCCGCAAGCCGGACCGACGGGGCGTGGGCTCCGGCATCGGGAATCCGACGGGCGGGGACGACCTCGATCCCATGGCCCAAGTCCCAGATTCGATCACAGGCGTGAGCCGCCGCATGGCACGCAGCGAGGATCTCTCTCGCTTCAAGGAAGCCGTCGAGGCCATGGAAGCGGAAGAACGCAAGCTCGTGATCCATTGTGGGCTGGAGGGGCTCCCCCTCAAGGAAGTCGGAGTCCGTCTCGGCATCTCCGAAGAGGCGGCCGGAAAGCGCTGGCAAAGGCTCCGTGCCAAGCTGCGGACGAGCGAACTGCCGCGTTACCTGCTTGCGGAGTAGGGCCTGGCCCTCTCAAGGCGGTGCTCAGGCGGAATTAGGGGGTTTGAGCCTCCGAATCGTCGGATCCAGACCCCTACCATGGGTCCATGACCGAGGCGCACCCCCCCCACGATTCCACGATCGACGATCTACCGCCGATCGAGGACGATCCCCTCTTCGACGGACCAGACCCGCACATGGACACGCTGCCTCCCCTGGAGGAGCCTTCGGGGGAATCCGGCCGCAATGGGACCCATGACCTCCACTTCGACGGGGCCGGCAGCGACCGCTCCGATTACGAGAGCACCGCAGAGGAGAACGTCCGGACCGCGGGCGGCGTCGTCATCGTGCGAGCCGGAGAGACCGGACCGCGCCTGGCCGTCCTGGAATCCGGTGGAGTCGTGAGCCTCCCGAAGGCCGAAGTGGGCCCGGGCATGAGCGCGGAGACCGCGGCGGGCCACGCCGCGGAAGCCTTCGCTGGCGTACGCGTGCGCCTCGTCGAATCCATCGGCGAAACGGAAGAGTGGATCGACGAGTCCCTCGTCACCACATGGTTCTGGCTGGCCAAGACGGCCCGCGGCGCCTCCCTCGAGCCGACGACACCGCCGCCGGCCGGCTTCCTTCTCCACTGGGTCGACCCGGAAGAAGCATCCCACGCCCTGTCGTCCCCCGGTGAACGCAGCCTCGTGGAACGTGTCATGCGGCGCCCCATGTCCGCGAAGAAACGCCCCTTCGCGTCCCTCGAATCCGTCGGCCTCGCCCAAGAGATCGAAGCCTTCCGAGATGAAAGCGCCGCTTCGGCGCGCACGATGCAAGACCCCGAACAACTGGACGCACTCCTCCGGGCCCGTGAAGAGATCGAACGGGCGGAAGTGCGACTCGCCCGTGGTGACGCTGCCGGCGCCCGCCGCGCCCGTGCCCGAGCGGAACGGGAAACGCTGCACTCCTTGGACGCCGAAGGCCGCACGCTCGCCTTCCAACGCGCCGTGAGCCGCGCCCCTGATCGCCTTCAGCAGGCCCTCCGTGCCACGGCCCCGCCCTTGGGCTCCGACGTGTCACTGAATGTACTCCTCGCCGTTCAGGCGGCCGTCGATTCCGCCCTTGACGAGGACGAACGCGAACGGGAGATCCGACGCGCAGCCCAAGGGCGAGTGACCGTGGCCTTTGTGGTCACGACGATCGCAGTGCTCGCCGCGGCTTGGCTTGGCCTCTTTCAAACCGCGCCCCGCCCAACGCTCGACACGGCGGTCGCCGCCGTCATCTTCGTCGTCACCGGTGCCCTTGGGGGCTGGGTAGGTGAGTCCCTCTTTGCCCTGCGCGAGCGCAATCGTGGACGTCACCTGGCGCTCCCCATGACCGCGGCTACGGGCGCCCTTGCGGGCCTCGGCCTCGGGGCGATCCTCTCCGGTGGCCTCGCCACGTTCATGGTGGAGGACGCCGCGCTCACGGTGACTGCGACCTTCGTGGCGGGCTGGCTCGTCCGCATGCTCCTTCCACGCGGCTACTAGGAGACACGCGGGCCACCCACTGGAGCCATTGGCCTCCTAGTGATGCTCGCCACGATTCCCGGACGAAGGGGCGCCCGCCGGCGCCCCTTCTTCGTTGGACTCCCCCTCACCGGGAAGGGGGCGAACGACGGTCCCGCTGGAACCAAGGCGGGCCGCGGCGGGCCCTGCGTCAAACTCAATGGTCGCGTCCTCGGGAATGACGGGCTCCGCGGCAGCCAGCTGCGGAGCGGGCGCCGACCGAATAGGCTCCACCGCGGGCTGGGGCTCCATCGAGTCCCCCTGGGCGGTCGTGCGTTGAAGCCGCCGTCCTCCGCCCTGTTCACCACGGACCTCTGACCGAATCGTGACCGCGGCACGCGGCACAAAGCGCGGGATTCGGCGCTCGGCCGTGGCGACGATCCACCCATCACGCAGATCCACTAGCCTCACCGCAATGTCCACCAGGTCGCCGTTGCGGACAAACGTCCCCACCACGGCGTGGGTGGCCCCTAGCCGATCCCGAAGCGACGCCCCGGGCGCGCTATCGGATTCGGCTCCCGCCTCGCTCGCGCGAATCGCGGCGTCCGGGTCCAAGACGTTGAGGCGATTGCCCAGGGCCATCTCCAGCTCATATCGAATCGTGTCCTGCACCGCTCGCAGGTCTTCTTCATCGAGGATCGCAAAGCGATGACGGCCCTTCCTCGGCCCAATGGGCTCGAGGGCCTCCACCAAGATGCGAGCGGAGCCGAGGGACGAACGGAGGCTCGCGCGCTCCTCAAGATCCTGGGCGAGGATCGCGATCTCCGAGGGCACATGGCTTGCCGCCGGGCGCGAGCCGCGGGGGTCTACACGCTCCGAGTAGGAAAGGCCGGTGCAGCTGGCGAGGAGAGCCCCCGCAGCCATTAGTGAAGTTAGCCTGGGATAGCTCATCAGTGCGATTGCAGGTAGCGGTCCAAGTCTTCGACGTAGGGCATGAGCGACGCGGGGCTGCCCTCCCATACCCCCAAGAAGCTCGCGAACGTGGTGCGGGCCTGGTCGAGATCCCCGGCGTCGATCGAAGCCTGAGTCGACGCGAGGTCGATCCAGTTCGCGGGGCGCGGAGCCTTGGAGCGCACATCTGCGATGGCAGCCTCCATGTCGCGCCGGAGCTCATCGTCCGCTTCGCCTCGGTCGACACGCTCCAGGAAGAGCGCGTAGACAAGGGCCTCCCGGGCAGCGATCGCATTCGGGTACCGGCCGGAGACGAATCGCAGGAGGTTCGCGGCATTCATCGGCTGCCCGGATTCGTAGCGGGCCTCGGCCGCGTCAAAAAGCTGGGCGTACACCCGGTCGCGCGCCACCGAAGAGCGCGCATACCCGTCGAAGATGCGCGACGCTTCGTCCATGTCGCCAGCCTCAGCGGAAGTGACGATAGCCGCCGTCGCCTCGCTCGGGGAAGAGAAGGTCCGGACAGAGGTTGACGAGCAAGCGGTCAACACCAGGAGGCCGAGGGAGGCGAACAGTGATTGGGAAAATGGCATGGATCGATGAGTCATGGGATTGCGGCGCGCCCGGGACGCGCATGGGGAATTCCGGGATGGACGTTGGGTTAGCGCCTTGGGACGCCACCGGCGCGCCACTTGGAACCGTCGGCGAATTCGATGGCCTCGACGGAGAAGTCGAACCGCCCACCGGAGGCGGGAACGTAGCGCAGGGTGAAGCGCTCCACATCCCCTTCCGTGCGGCCAATCTGCTCGAGCACTTGGCGGCGCCGGCCAACGGCCACCGCCCACTCGTTTGCGGGGATGAGAGCAGCGAATAGAAAGACCTGATCCCGGCGCACGACCGCCGTTCGCAGCTTGCGCATGGGCTCGGGGAGGGAAGAGTACTCGAAGCCAAAGAGGTCCCGGTACTGGCGGAATCGCGAGAGGTCCGGGCGGCCGGGCACCTTCTTGACCCTGGCCCCAGGGCCCAGGTCGAGTACGTAGGACGAAGCGTTGGCATCTTCGTCGTCGAGGGCAGACCTTGGGATCAAGACCACCTGTTCGCCGAAGGCACGGGCGATCGCGAGCTGGTCTTCCGCTGCACACAGGAACTGCGTCGAGAAACCGAGCTTGACGTCCCCGTCCAGCTCCCGGCGAGCGGCTTGGAGAAGCTCGCGATCCTCGGTGAGCTCCTTCAGTGTGTCGACAGGGTCCTGGGACGCATCCTCAGCCGCCACCTCGGCCGGCTCCTCCGGACCGGGCGCCTCGCCGGCGGGGTCCTTGCCCTCCTCAAGTGGCTCCTGGAGCTCGCCGTCTTCTTGGCCCTCCCGGGATCCGGCTTCCTCAGGGGGCGCAGCGCCGTCCTCTGGTTGTTCTGTCGAGGGAGCTGGCTCGGGGGCGTCGGGCTCGGGAGCCGCGACGTCCGGGGGCGCCACCGCGGGTGCGCTCAGCCCACCGTCCGCGGCCTGGGCGATCTGAAGCGAAGGCGCTTTCGCCGGCGACGGAGGCCGCAAGACCTCGGGCGCGGGCACGTGGAACAGGAACCACCACGTCAGCGCTCCAGCCGCTGCGAGGCTCGAACCGTGTCGAATCAAAGGGAGAACGGCCATGGGAGCTCTAGCGGCCCCCATCGCTGTGATCGCGGCTACGGCCTCCGAAGGGACGCGTTTCGAGGCTCGCCTCGGCCTCAAGGGCGATGAAGCGTACATCGGTACAGCCCGCAGCACGCACGGCCTGGAGAACCTCAAGGACCACCGCGTGACGCGCCGCGCCGTCCGCGCGGATTTCGACGCGGGCACCTACCGCCCCCTTCACTTGTGAGGTCAAGAGTTGCTCGAGCGCCGCCGGCGTCTCCACCTCACGGGACTCCCGTTCCGCGGAACGCCCCGTCAACACGCGGACTTTGCCCTCTTCGGGCACGGCGATCGTCACAAGCCCCACGTCGTCGGAACCCGCTTGGGCGTCGGGGCCGTCCTCGATGGAAGGCAATTCGACGGCGACCTCTTCGCGCACGGCGTGCTCGACGATCGAGGCAGAACGGCTTGTGGCGAGGAGGGTGAACAAGAGCAAAAAGAGGGTGTCGAGAAGGGGCGTGAGGGCGCTGGAGCCGAGGCCGGCTTGGCCGCCGGAGGTACTGTTGGAGGAGCGGGTCAAGGGCGTTGCCTAAGGCACTGGTTCGGTGTGGGGGAAGGCTGCGTCAACCCATTCGCGGTAGACGATCAGGAACCCTTGCCCGAAGAGGAAGACCACGAGGCCTGCGATCGTCGTGAAGAGCGCCGTCGAGAGCCCACCTGCGAGCGCTTCCAAGCTGGCCGCGGCGTCGCCGGTACCGCCGCGCGACAGGAAGCCCTGGGCGATGCCAACGACGGTTCCGAAGAGCCCGATGCTGGTGGCGATCTGGCTCACACGATCGATGCGGTCCAAGGATCCGTGGGCGCGCCGCGACTCCGCTCGAAGAAACGCTTCCGCCTCATCCGAAAGGCCACGCCTTCTCAGGGCCGCAGCCCGTGCCTGGGGCCGGCGGATGACGCATGCGACCGCGTAGAGCGTGCGCTCGATGGCACCGGCGAACACGATCACCCAAGCCGCAAGGACCAGGTACATGATCGGCCCGCCGGCCCGCAGCGCGTCCATCCAGGTGGCCATCAGCGGCGACCCACAGGATCAGGCCGAGGGAATCGCAGCGCCTTGCGGAGAGGCGCGGCAGGCGGCTGCAGCGGGAAGCGGTCCCAGTAGCCGTCCGGATCCTCAGCCCAAAGCAGAGCCTTCGTCCCCCGGGGATCCCGCGCCATGAGGTCGCGAATGAGGGCATCGTCCTCGGCGGGCGCCGACGCGCTGATGGGTATGTCCACGTTGGGCGCCAGGCCGATGCTCATCATCGGAGCCCCGAATTCATCGGGCGCGATCGACGAGCTCTCAAGCTCATCCACGAGACGCTGACGGTCCCGATCGCGGTCCTCGACGGAAGCGACGAGCTCTGAGAGACGGTTTCGTTTGCCGTTGAGGGCGTCGGCCTCCCCCTCCATCGCGGCGATCTGCGCCCTCAGGGGCTGGGCCTCCCGAAGAGCCTCTGCACCGTCGGCAGTGCCCCGGGACGCCAACGCTCGATCAAGCACGACGTCGTAGCGGGCGCGAAGCTCGACGAGCTCGGTCGCCACGTCGTCGATGCGATTCTCGACGCTGCGGGTTTTGCGACCGTAGAAGTCGACGGCCTCGCGCTCGGCCTGCCTGACCTGGTCCCCACCGAGGAGCAGGTTCATTCGCATGTCACGGATCCGGCTACGCAGGCCCTCGGCCGTCGTCTCCGCGGCCTCTGGTTCGGCCGGCGCGTTGGCCGGTGCCGAAACAGGAACGGCAGCGGCGCTGTTCTCGGGACTCTCCTGGGGGATCGGGCTGAATCCGGCGGTCAGGACCGCCGTGGTGAAAATCGCAATCATCGCTTGGCTCCGTTGGGATCAGTGGCGCCGGTGCCCGACACCTGGGGATTGGCCTGGGGACGAGTGCCCTTCGCGCCGACGTAGGCCTCGCGCAGCATGTCGGAGTAACGCGGCACATCGAGGCCTGGGCGCTTGAGACCGGAGGCCGAGAGGGACAAGCGGCGAACGCTGGAGTCCTGGAGCCAGTCGAGCACGCTCGAGAGCTCGGGGCTCGGGCCCTCTAGGTCACCCTGCATCTCCACGAGGCTTTGGAAGGCGTCGAGGATCCCCTGGGTCCGAGCGGAGCGCGCGTATCCGGAGAGCAGTTGCTCGAGCGCGATCAAGTCCATGCTCATCTGGAGGCGGATCTTGTCGAGGGCCCCGAACATCTGCCCGACGAGCAAGTCGGAGTCGATCTCAAGCTCAGCGCTCTCGGCCAGTTTGCCGCCGCGCTGGGCGGCGCGCACCAGCTGAAGCCGACGCTTCGCAAGGTCGAGTCCGTTCTTCTGGGCCTGATAACGTGCGAGCTTCTGGTTGAGCTGCGCGCGCGTTTCACGGGGCATCTTCTGCGTTGGGCGGAATGTCCGCTTGTCGAACTGGTCGGAGGGGAGCTTGTCGACGAAGGCCTTGATGTCTTGGCTCGCCGCGTCCACTGCCTGCACGCTGCCCTTGAGCGCGACGTCGTTCTGTTCGGGAGTACCAAACAAGATCGCAAGGTCCTCGGGGCGCACCGATGCGGCCATCTTTCCGGCGTAGTAACTGATGCGGTATCGCTGGGACTCGAGGAAGTCGACGAGCTCCACCTGGGCGCCGAGGACTCCATCGACGTAACCCGACACCGCGGCGAGGATGGGCTTCTCGTTGAACCCATTTTCGGGTGTCGCTGTGGCCCGGAGTTCCTCGAGGATCTGCGCGGTTTCCCGGGCGATGGTGCGTCCCTTCCCGATCTCTTCTTGGTAGTCCCCTAGGCGGGATTTGAAGGATTGAAACTCGGCGATCGCACCTGCGACGTCGAGTTCCTTGATCGTGACGGGGACTTCTACCGGTCGCCGCTCTTGGGGAGCAAGGGCGAAGCCAGTGGAGGCGAGAATGAGCGTGGAAAGCACGGCGCCCGTGGCGCGTGTCGCACGCCTGGGCCTGGGCCCCTTGAGCGGAGTGGGGATAGTCAAATGCGGCATGATGCGATTCGGTTGGAGGATGACTCCCCCGACGCGAATCGCGTGCCGTTCGTCGGACCCGTCTATCCCCCGCGCTGATGTCGCATTGGCCCGCCGGAGCGACCCCGGCCGAGGTCACCTGACCTCCACCGTGGTCACGTGCTCTTTCGCCCCAGTAGCCTCGTGGCGAGCACACCCAGGACAAAAAGCCCCAGCGCGGAGAAGAGCCGTCCTTTGGTAGGCGTGAACCGCGCCGTCATGAGGCTCGCACGCTTCATATCCCCCTTGCTCTTCCCCTGCCAGCGCTCGACGTGCCCCACGAACTCACCGACGGAGAGATGTTCCGCGCGCTCCGCAACCTCCTCGACCGGCTCGCCACCGAGCACGACCGCTTCGATCGCTTTCCTCGTGGGCCTGTGGGCAAGCTCCTCATGAACGGATGCTTGGAATGGATACAACCCAAGGACCGACCCGAGCAGCAACCCAAGGAGCGCCCCGTGGGAGGGCCGCGGATACTTCGCGAGCAGCCCTTTCAGAACGTTCGAGAGGAGCGCGATCCCAAGGCCCGCCCCCAGCACGACCGGCGCGATGATTCGAAGCGATTCCGTAGGCGCCGCGCGCACCTCCGAGATAGAAAGGGACCCGATCACCGTGTCGTACATGCCGAGGATGAGGAGCACGTAGCTCCCGCTAATCCCCGGCAGGATCATGCTCGCCGCGCCGGCCGCACCCACGGCGACCAGCACCGGCAGCGTCGGCTCGAGGACGGTCTCCCCGCTCTGGAATGCAAACCAGGCCATGAGGCCAAATCCGCCCACCAGGGAGATCCATACCGGCGACGAGAAGGGCTTTGCCTGCTTGAGGAGTTCCGGCGCCCCGCCGAGCGTCATGCCAACGACTGTCTCTTATACACA
>CAJXRJ010000235.1 GCA_913058555.1 uncultured bacterium | reverse complement strand
CCAGTGGACGTGAAGGGGAAACGGCCCCCCCTGATTGGAACGGCCCCATCGTCAGATCATGGGCCAAGAACGAGTCCGGCTTCGGACGTTTGCGGGGCCGTTTCCCCTTCACGTCCACTGGTGCGCTTACTGGGGACCGATGCGGCGCAGGGACTGGAGCATCATCTCGACGTCAAGGTCACCGGTCCCGGCGTCGATCAGGTAGCAGTTGTAGGTAGCGAAGAGCAGGATGCTTTCACTGCGCAGGAACCAGCGCCTCCACGAGAACCCGTTCTCCGTAAAGGCGTGCTCGAACCCAGCGAAGGCTCCGAACGAAACGGCCCGAACGGGGTCTGGGAGGCCCTCTGCGAACTCCCGCAGGTCATCATCTGAAACAGCCTCGTTCTGTTTCAGGACCGCACTGATCTGCAGGGCTCCAATGCCGGCGTCATCGGTGATTGTGGCGCATTCCTCGTCGTGCTGGCCCTGCCATGCAAGCGCAAGGCGCAGCGACCACGATGCTCCACCAAACCGATCATTGGTTGCCATGGACCCAGGGGATCAGACTGCTGATCGGCCGTCCAGGGCAAGGTTGCGAAACGGAAGGGCCAACCGCCGGGCTAAGAATTGAAAGGGGGACCCTCGTGCCGCACTTAGCCCAGCGATCTCTTGGCCAACGCATGGAAGGCGCAGCGGGCGAGCCCGAGGCCCAGTGTCGCTTCGCCCGGGAAGGGCGCAGGGGCTTCAGGGGTGGACAGGTCCATCCACATCACTGGAAGAAGATCCGCATGGCATCGGTCATGTTGCTGGCGGCGCCGTCGCGGAACCAGCCTTGGAAGAACCAGGTCTCGCCGGCATTCAAAGGAATGCTCGGGCCGAAGGGGCTGTACGAGGTGTCGAAGACCTGGTGGATGACGTTGTCGGCACCGGCGAACCAGTAAGAATGGGTGCGGCCGAGGCGTCGCCCGACACCCCCGCCGAGGCAGAGGTTTCCGTCGTTGATGCCCGCTGCCGGGAAGAAACTGGGTTGCCTGGCCGCGATCATCAAGCCGTACGCCCCTTGGGGGACGCCGAGCATCGTGACCACGAGTCGGTTCTCGGACACGAACTCTGAGCCCTGGAGAAGGATGGTGGCTGGACAGCCGAGGCTCGTCGGCACGTTGGGGGAGCAGTAGCGACTCCCCGGAGACTCAACGACGTCGAGGATGCCGTCACCGTCCACATCGTCCCCGAAGGCTTGGATCTGGCAGACGTCTTCCACTCCGTTCCCATCAAGGTCGGCCGGTAGATGGAAGATGGAGGCGGCCCCTGCCCTGCGCCCATGGTTCGGACCATTGAAGATCGTGAACCGCGGTGCGCCCAGGATGACGTTGTCCCCGTCCGCTGCGATGGCCAAGCCGAATTCGATCGAGCCGGGGAAAGAGCCCGCGTGCTTGTTGAAAGTCGTGAGGTGGTGGGCGTGGGTCCACACATCGCCAAGGCAAGGAGACTTGCGCCAGACGTCGACGGCGCCCGAAAAAGGGGCACCCGCGAAGACGACTCCCGACTCAACTTCTACGGACCAGTAGACACCCGCTGGCTCGCGGCCCGTTTCGATAAAGGGAGCGCCTGGCCCGTTTCGCTCGAAGAACAGAATCTCCTCGTCTGACGCGATCGCGAGCAGGTTGCCCTCGAGATCGCTTGCACCCCCGAAGTAGGGGTTGGTGGAAGCGAGCAGGGCGCCGTCAATGACCTGGGTCCTGACCCAGCCCTGCCCCGAGCGTTCGTGGATCCAGAGCTGGCTCGGCGTGCTAAAGGCGTCGTCGTGGTCGGCCCAGGTCACGAGCGAATCGCCGTCGAGCCAGGCCCTGAAGAGGAACTCCCCGCTATTGGGCGCCAGCGTATCCACCCAAACCCAGGTGTCGGCGGCCCGGTCGAACTCGTAGGTGTGGGGGATACGACCGAGCCCAAACAGGCTCTCCTGCACGATCGCTCGATCGCCGTCCACTTGGACAAGTTCAGCCTGTAGCGTGGTCCCCGGACCTGAGGGGTGAGTGAGCGGATCAAGTTCTATCCACTGCTGGGAGGAGGCATCGAGGCGAAAGCTCCGGACGCCGCTGGCGAGGGCCACGAGCAAGTGATCGCCTTCCATCGAGAGTCCACCCTCCGGTTGTCCAAAGCCCGTGGAGTCGTTGGGCAGCAGCGACTGAACGTAGTCCCAGCGGCGACCGTTTGGGGCCCTTCGAAACATCGCGGGGAGGTAGCTGGCGGGACCAAACACGTCCTGACTGCTGCCGCCCACCACGGCCCATTCCCCCTCGATGGCGACGGAGTTCCCCGCACCGGCCCACGCCTCACGATCCGGAGGGAGCAGCTCGTACTCGAAATCCTGGGGAGCAGGGAGGGTGGCGAGGGCGGCCAGGGCGATGTGAATCATCTGGATGTGTCTCCTTCTGGTTGAGGGCGAATCCGATGGGCCCCAGCCCACCGCCGAGCCGATCGTCAGCTCCAGTATGGGGTATCGCGGAGGTCCAGTTCCGGTTCAGCGAAGAAGCTCGAATCGCGACACCGGTCCGTCCTGCCGTTCGGGAGGCCTTCGGGAGCTCCCTACACTGTGACGGTGCAACCCATCGATACCGACCCAAGCGAAGCTCCGGTCGATGACGTGCCGGCCGCTAGCGGTGCTGACTGGGACTGGGACTGGGGCGATGGGCACAAGAGCTGTTGCGTTGGCTGCTTCTTCTTCTGCATCCTCGGGCTCGTTGTCGTCGTGTTTGCCATGGCCCGCTCCGAGGCCCGCTCCGAGGGCGTGAGGGTGGATACGTTGGCGATGATCCGAGCCGCGGAGCCACTCTGCGTCGCCATCGATGCCTACGCCGAGCAACACGGGCGCTCGCCCGCTTCGCTCGATGTTCTGGTTCCGGGCTATGTTTCCGAACTGCCACCGTGCCGTCCCGCGGACAATCCGGGGTTTTGGTACGAAGGGGGGAAGGCGATAACGTGGAAGCTGACTATCTGGGGCGGCGACTACGAGTACACGCGGACCTCAATGGACGAGCCGTGGTTCGTGACTGGCGATTACGACGAGGACTATCCCCGGGAGCGCTGGCGGGCCATTCGCTAGGCAGTCCTCGCGGCGGTCCAAAGAGAATCGAGCGCGCCCTGGTGTTCCCGAGGTGTCGCCGCGGGCTATGGTCTTTGCATGCAACCAGATTCCGTGCAGGCCCTCGCGCGCCGGGGAGCGCAACTGGCGACGGAGTCGCCCATGGCTGATTACATCGTCGAACACTTTCAGCGATCCAGCGTCGGCGATGGGGCGGAGCCGTACATCCCCCTGTGCATCGCCGAGAACAGCCAATTGCACGACCTCGTCCTGCCGCGCATTCGGGCCGCTGCGGAGGTCCCCGGCCGGATCCTCGGCTACGACGCGATGATCGGCGCGGAGGAGTTTCGGACCCAGCTTGGCGCCTTCATGGGGCGAACGTTCCTTGGGCGCTGCTTTCCCCCCGAGCAGATTGCCGTCATGGCCGGCGCGGGCACCGTCCTTGAGAACGTCTTCTATGCCCTTGCGGATCCAGGGGACGCCGTACTGGTTCCCACGCCTAGCTACGCTGGATTCTGGACGGACCTGGAGACCCGCAACGGGCTGAGCATCGTCCCCGTGCATTGCGCTGCCGACGAGGAGTTCAAGCTGACTCCAGCGCGCCTCGAGGCAGCCCTCGCCAGCAGCGAACGTCCGGTCAAGGCGCTCCTCTTCACGAACCCCGACAACCCGCGCGGGAGCGTCGCGACGCCGGCCGAGATCGAACAGGTTCTTGCCTGGGCGGAGGGCCATGGCATCCACGTGGTCTTCGATGAGATCTACGCGTTGTCCGTCTTTGGCGAAACCCCGTTCACGAGCGTGGCCCAGGTCCGTCCCAAGCTTGGGTCCCACGTGCACATCGTGTGGGCGTTCAGCAAGGACTTTGGCGCCAGTGGACTCCGTTGCGGCCTACTGGTCAGCGAGAACGAGGCCCTCTTGGCGGCGGTCAACGGACTGGCGTACTGGGGCGCGGTATCGGGTCATACCCAGTGGATGCTGGGGCAGCTCATCTCCGATGAAGCGTGGGTCGACCATTATTGCGCCGAGCTGCGGCGCCGGCTCGGCGTCACCTACGCGCGCGTGGCGCAGGCCCTGGGTGCGGCGGGCATCCCCATGGTCCCGGCCGAGGCAGGCATCTTCGTCCTTTGCGACATGAGGCAGTTCCTTGGGGACCCCAGCTGGGACGCTGAGCACGCCCTTTGGCGCCGCATCCTCGACGGGGCCAACGTCAACGTCACGCCCGGCTCCGCCTGCCGCATCGAGGAACCCGGATTCATGCGGCTCTGCTACGCCGCGATCCCGCTCGACACGGTCCTTTGCGGCATCGAACGTATCGGGCGTCTCCTGCATGGCCCACCACCCGGGCTCCGTCCCTGACGCACCCGCGTGCCCAGGAGCGAGGCGGCGGCTCCAGGCGTGATGGCGCGCCGTCACGCCTGGGACGTGTTTCGCGGAAGGTCCCGTCCGTTGATCCGTAGGGCAGAGCATGAACCTAAAACTTGTCTTGGCCCTCGGTGGAGCCCTTGGGCTCGGGATTGGAATCGGCGCCCTGAGCGTCAATATCGCGGGCTACAACACGATGCAGGACACGGTTCAGCGTGGAGTGCGTGAGATGCGCTCGCGGGCACTCGCAGGCGACGAGGTCGCCGCCCGTGCCTTCGCAGGCCTCTCTGACTACATCGCCGCCGACCCGAGGCCCGAGTCGGTGTTCTTCGCGAAGGGAATGCACATCTACGAAGAGGGGTTCTGGACGCTCTAGCAAGGCGTCAGGGCGGCTGGCGATGAGCCGGCGACCGGCCGCGGCCGCTGGGGGATGGTCCATGCGACCGCGGGAGCCGTTTTCCGGTCAAGCATGGGGGGCCGCCCTAGTGCGTATTGCGCCATGGGGCGGTGGCCTCGAAACTTGGGCCCATGGCATTCAAGTGGATTCGCGACCGGCCCGCACGCTGGGACGCTGACAAGCAACGCATCATCGGCTCCGCGCCCGCGGGCATTTTCGACGCGCGTTTCTCCCGGCTGTCCGAAGGGGAATCGCTCCACAGTCAGTGGTGGCGCGTCGTCGAGGATGGAAAGACGCTCGGGTTTGGCTGGCTCGACATCGTTTGGGGCGACGCCGAGGTCGTGATCGCCACCGCTCCCGAGGCCCGTGGCCGGGGCGTGGGAACCTTCGCGCTTGAGCAGCTCGAGCATGAGGCTCACCATCAGGGGCTCATGTACCTGTACAACACGGTGCGGCCCCATCACCCCGATCGCGATGCCGTGACACGGTGGTTCGCCGCGCGCGGTTTCGAAGCTTCCTCGGACGGCGCGTTGATGCGCACCGTGACGACCCACACCCCGACTGAAGCGCTCGCCGAGCGGGCCGCGAAGGGCGAAGGGTAAGAGCTTCAAGGCACGGGGCCAGGCCCGGTCATTCGCTTCCGGCTCGCCCTGGAAGCCCGGGCCACAGGCCGCAGTTTTCCCAAGGCCCAGCCGCCGGGATCAGTGACTGAGGGCCGACCCTGGCTCCGCGCCTTACGGCAGGATGACCCGGGATTCAGTTCGTCGACCGGTCAGTGACGAAAATGGTCCTGGTCCGTGCTCCCGAAGGCGAGGATGCGCGATCAGTTGAAGGCGATCTCCAGGCCGTCCGTGAAGTTCGAGCCGAGGCCGAGTCCGGAGCGGTACCACGCCTGGAAGAACCAGGAATCACCGGGCATCGTCATCACGATGTCGTTGCCCTGGTGGACCGTTTGCAGGTTGATTTGGAGCGAGAACGAGCCCGTCGCACCCGTGCTCAGGATCTGCCCCCCCTGGTTGTAGCGCCGAACGATGCCGCCGATGCAGATGTTGCCGTTGCTGCTGCCCCCAGCGCCGGGGACGAACGCTGGCACGGGGCCCACGACGAAGATCCCGAACTGGTTGCTGGGGAGGCTGGAGGCCGTCAGGGTCACGTCGTTCATGGCAACGATCGTTGAGCCCACAGCCGACATAGCGCCCGGCACGCCCGTTCCGTTGGGTGGTGCCACGCAGTAGTTGGTACCGATCGAGTCGCTGCCGGTCCCCCCGCCAGACTCGGTGATCGTCAAGGTGCCGGCGCCCCATGTGCCGCCGCTGACGCTGTAGTACCCGAGTTGGACGTAGTAGGTTCGACCTGCGGTCACCGGGACATCCGCAAGGAAGCTCGTGGTCCCCGAGCAGCCCAGGGCGAAGGCGTCGTCATTGCAGCCGAGGCCCACAAATGTGCTGCAGTCGCTGCCCTCCCAAAAGCCGATCTCCGTGTCGAAGGTCGCGTTATTGCAGGTGTCAAAGCTAGCGGTTCCCGTGGACTGCGCGACGTACCGGAGCCACACGTCCGCAGAGAGCGTCGAGCACTGTTGCTCAAGACTTGTGGTGGCGGCTGCACCGGTATCGCTGCAAGCGTTGGTATCGAAGGCAGCTATGGTTGGCCCCGTGCCAAGGAACACCGCCGCGACGCACTCGTCGGCGCCTTGACCAAAGACAGGGGCCACGCACAGGGGAAGCGCGGCGAGTGAGAGCGTCTTCTTCATGGAATGGATTAGGAGGCCCCGACAGAGAGCACAGGTAAGGTGGGGCGGCGGAGCGTCGCACACCTGAGCCTGTCGATTGGCTCCGGGGGCGGGCGTCTCAAACCCCGGGGCTTTGCTCCTCCGCGAAGAGGGGGAAGGTGCGATCGAGTCGCAGCGTCAGTCCCATTCGTGCTGTCCACCCAAGGCAGAGGGGCAGGGCTCAACGGTGAACCCATTGGCCAGGCCTTTCCCTGCGACCGCGCCATGGCGGAGTCGGCGCCAGCACGGTTCGAGACGGACCCTGACGGGCTCCCATGGGGGCGGGATCGGCGCCTACTCCGAGACCGAGCCCGCGACTCTCACCGACGCTGCCCTGTGCATCGCCTGGCGATGGCGCAACGCGTCGAGTCTGGTGCATCGTTCTGTTCCGGGGGCCTCTGCTACGTGACCTCGAACGTCTTCTCCGCGATCCGTTCACCCCGAAGTGCGAGCCACATGCGCCATGGGCCGAGCTTGTCTTCGATGGGCTCCCAGATCGTGTCGCCCAAGTAGAAGTTCCAGTCCTGGGTCTTCACGTAGACCTCGCCGTCGAAGGGGGGGCGGGGCTGGCCCGCCGCGTCGAGGATGCCGGGGTGCTCGATGCAGTAGGTGAGCTTTTGGTTCTTCGCGCCTTTCACGTTCGTGACGAAGCCGAATTCGATTCCCACGATGGCGGGCACGCGCGTGGTGAACTGCTGGATGCTCGGCAGATCCTGGGACGTGGCATCCCAGTGCTTGTACACGCCGTAGGTGCTGATGCTGGCTTCGATCTTGCGCTTGGCCATGGGGTGGGGCTGCTGGTTTCGCGAATCGTGGCGCAGGGCCGCGGACGCGTCGCAACCTGGCCAGGGGGAGGAGAATCCAGGGGGAAGAGAATACCGAGCCGCCGCGCAGAAGAAGTCGCGCGCCACTCCGTTTCGCTATGCTCGGGCATGGGGGCGACGATCGATTGTCCGAGCTGCGGGGGGAGCCTGCGCTCGAGCGCGCGCTTTTGCGGCACTTGCGGATTCAAGCGCGGTGAGGCGAGACCAAGCGCGCCGGCGCGTGCCTCTTCGCCGTCTTCCCTGCCGGCTTCATCGCCGGCTTCCTCTTTGGCCCGCTCCCGGGGAGCGCCCCGCCGGCAGGGAGCGCCGAGGCGCATTTCGCGAAGCGGCATGCAGCGCACCGTCCTTGGCATTGCCACGGTCTATGTGGGTGTGCTCATCTTGCTCCTCGTTTTCCCTTGGCCTTCCGGGGTCTCCGTCGACCCTACGGCTGAGTTCTTGCTGGACGCCATGTTGTCGCTTGCGATGCTCCTGATGGGGTTCGTCGCCGCCGCGATCTTGGGAAGAGGTGCATTAGGCGACTCCTTTGCGGCCCAAGTGGGTCCCCGCTTTCTGGGGATCGGCGCAGCCGCTGGGGCGGCGATCCTCGTTGTCAACGTGACGCTCATCGCACTCCTGGGGGCCATCCCGGGTGAGGCCATCTGGACCGGCGTCGCCGTTCCTGATGATTGGATGCTGGTTCTCCTTTCCACGGCGGTGCTACCCGCCGTGGTTGAGGAGTGGCTCTGTCGAGGCGTCCTCTGGACGGGCCTGAAGCGGATCGCGTCGGAGCGCGGGACACTCATCCTGAGCTCGGCTCTCTTTGCGATGCTGCACGGTCTCGGGGAGGGCCGGATCATGGAATTGCCGACTCGCTTCCTGGCGGGGCTTGGCTTCGGGTTGTTGCGCTCGAAGTCTGGTAGCCTCCAGCCCGGAATCGCCGCGCATTTCGTCAACAACGCGCTCGCCTGCTTCCTCGTTTCCTGATTGGAACGAGGGCGTTCCTGCCACTCTTCCCTCGACCAATCGGTCTTCTTTTCCATGAGTCTTCGCGCGACGTGCCAAGAGTGTTCCAAGGCCTACAAGGTTCCCCACGACCGGAAAGAGTGGCGCTGCAAGGCATGCGATACCGCCCTCGTCATCGAGGGCGGTACCGCGGATACCGGTGAAAGTGGCGGCGGGGAGGCCGGCGCCGGAGAGGGAGCGGGCATGGGGGAGACGAGCTGCGGCGAGTGTGGTGCGCTGAACTTCGGCGACGGCGCGTTCTGCGAAGAGTGCGGCGAACCACTAGGGGAACGACGGGCGGAGGGGTCAGGTCTGACGCGAAAAGAGGCAGCGATCGACATGCGCAAGTCGATGAAGCGCATCCGGCGGCTCAAATCGTGGGTTGGGCTCAACCTGATCCTGAGTGTCCTCGGCACCTTAGGTGTCATCGGCATGCTCATGGCGGCCGACGACCTGTCCTTGGGCCAAGTCGCGTTTCTCTGCGTGCTTCAGTTCTTATTCCTTGGACTGTCCTACGCGGCGTACCGCTTCATCGACCGCAAGCCCTTCCCGATCATCATTGGGCTGGCGGCGATCCAGACCCTGAGCGTGATCTGGCAGTACGTGGACGAGTCCCCCTGGATCCCCTCTCTCATCTGGGCGGTGCTTCTTTGGTGGCTCGTGGTCGACGCGGCCTACATCACTCAGCTGGCCAAGGATCACCCCGACCTCTATCTGTCGAGGCGGATGCGCGGCGAGCACATTACGCACAAGCGCAAGCGCACCCGCGACTCGCGCTCAGGCCGCGGGGCCGGCCCCGCGGACAGCGACCCGAGCGGAGCACGCACCCGCGCCGCAGGCCGCGGCAGCGCGGACACGAACTGGTGGGTGTTGGGCGGTGTCCTCGTCGCTGGGGCCGCCCTTGTCTTCGCTGCCGTCAGTGCAACCAAGAAGAACGGTGGATCTGCTCGTGGGTCATCCCGGCTCCCTGTCGAAGTCCCCTCCATCGCCCCACGCGACGCGACAGAGGCCTTCCGCGCCGCGTGGAACGCCCATGACATCGACGATCTCGCCGCCATGACCAAGAAGTCGCTGCGGGACAAGATGCGCGGCTCGCTATCGAGCCTGGGCGGCCGCTACGAGTGGGGCGACCAGTTCCCGCAGTTGGAGCCTGCCGTCTACACCGAGCCAAGGAGCGGCAGCCTGCGGGTCACCTTCCCTTCGGAGGCCGGGGACTTCCCCGTTCGCTTCTTCTTTGAAGACGGTGCCTGGGTGGTCCGCTCCATCAAGACGAGCCCGCTCAAGGATTGGCGCCCCTAGCAGGCCGTTGAACAAGTCGGCTATTCAGAATGTCGTCCATCGGACGCC
>CAJXRJ010000234.1 GCA_913058555.1 uncultured bacterium | reverse complement strand
GATCATGCCTAGTCTCGTGGGCTCGGAGATGTGTATAAGAGACAGCCCGAAACACGTGATCCTGATCACCCTGGATACCGTGCGGGCGGACTACCTGTCTTGCTACGGCGCGACCACGGGCGACACTCCCGCCATCGATCAGATCGCCAAGGAAGGCACTGTCTTCGAACGGGCGGTTAGCGCCTCAGGCCTCACCCCTTCCTCCCACGCCACGATCCTGACGGGAAAGTTCCAGTACGGGCACGGATTGAGGGTCCTGGCGGCCCCGAGCGGCTTCCGCCTCGATCCCGAACACCGCACCCTCGCCACAGCATTCAAGGCCGCCGGCTACAAGACCGGGGCCATCCACAGCGCGTTCCCCGTGTCCGGCTACTTCGGGTTCGACGAGGGTTTTGACCACTTCGATTCCTTCGATACGACCCCCACGAATACGCCCGGCAGCGGAAAGGTGGGCTGGGATGTTGCGACCTTCCAACGGCGCTCCGACGACACCACCACCCGGGCCCTCGAGTGGTTCTCCCAAGCCGCGAAAGGCGACGAGCCTGTCTTCATGTGGCTCCACTATTGGGATCCGCACGACCAGGTCATCTTGCCCCCGGATGACGAATTCACAGCCCTCGTGTATGACCCCGCGAGCGGAGACCTGAAAGACCAGCAATCCCAGGCCTATGCGGCGGAAGTTCGCTGGCAGGACAAGCACCTGGGTCGCTTGTTCAAGGGCCTCCGGGACCAGGGTAGCCTCGACGACTCCTTGCTCGCGATCACGGCCGATCACGGTCAAGGGCTGGTGGATGGGCGCCAGATTCACAACTGGGCCATGCACCGAACGCTCTACCGCGAGCAGCTCCACGTGCCGTTCATCCTTCGCGGCCCAGGAGTCCCATCGGGCGTGCGCCAAGGGGATCAAGTTCGAACCGCAGACCTCGCCCCCACGATTCTGGATCTAGCGGGGCTTGAGCCATTCGAACGTGCAGACGGGGTCTCCCTCGTCGAGCGACTGGCCGGAGACCGAAAGGGGGACCTCGTGGCCTACGGTGAGCAGATCAACGGCTACGACGACAATGCAGGAATGCGCAAGAAGCGCCCCGAGGCCGCCTTTATCTACATGGTCTCCGACGGCGAGTGGAAGCTCATCTACCGGCCTCACATGCCCGAACGCAGCGAGCTGTTCCATGTGGCGGTCGACCCAAAAGAGACCCGGAACGTCCGGGCGGCCAACGGTGACGTCTACCTCCGCTTGATGGCCGACCTTGCGGAACGCAATCCCTGGGTCACGGCGCCCTTCCCTGCGCTCGCCGCTCGCAACTCCGGCGCCGGGGCGGCGATGGAAGGTCTTGGCTACACCGGGACGTCAGGGGGCAGCGGTGATTGGCATTGGGAATGTCCAGAGCACTCGGATCACCGCGCGGACACTCGGGGACGCCACGGCGACGGCTGCGCTCGCATCCTGGTCCCCGTGGGCACTTGGACTGAGACGGATAAGTAACAGTGCGTAGCCCCACTCGCTGGCGGGAATAAGACGGAACAACCGCCAGCGCGTGGGTCTCTAATGGCCGCTTGACCTGCGGCAGATCGACCCAGAACGAGGCATCCGGATCTCCTGGAGATGCCATGGCCCCATTCCCGTGCTGCGACACTCGTCACCAGCTTGCATAGGGGCCTTCAGCAGCGGAGACTTGCACCGTGGAGGAGTCTGTCGGCTCCGCCTCCTCGCCGGGCGATTCTGGATTCGCCTGGCACTCCGTCGGTTCGCCCTGCGCGCACGGCCCTGCGCGCCATCGACCCCCATGAAGAATTCAAAGTTCCCACGCCTCGGCGCACTCCTGGCCCTCGGGCTCCCCGTTGCATCGCTCCTCGCCGGCGCTGTGGCCACTCCATCGTCCCCCGCGATGCAGATTCAGGTTCCGTCCACCCTGAATGACTTCTTCGTACCAGGGACCCAGCCCGGCGATTTGAACCAGCCGATCTTCGAGTCGGACGCATGCATCGTTTGCCATGCGAACTACAACCCCGACCACGAGCCCTACGAGATGTGGGCCGCCTCGATGATGGGGCAAGCGGGACGCGACCCCATTTTCTACGCGGCCTTGGCCATCGCGAACCAGGACGCCGACTTCGGCGGCGATGCGTGTCTGCGCTGCCATGCCCCTGGGGGCTGGCTTGAGGGCCGTTCCACCCCCACCGACGGCTCGGGCCTTGACCCGCTCCTCGGGGACTTGGACGGAGTGAACTGCCACTTCTGCCACCGCATGGTCGACCCCATCCCCGACGCGGCGAACCCCTCGGAAGATACGGCGATTCTGGCGGCCCTCGCCACGCCGCCGCTTCAGGCCCCCCACACCGGGTCTTTCGTGATCGACCCCGACGATATTCGTCGCGGCCCGTTCGAGCTCATCAACTTCTTCTTCCACGAGTGGCGCGAGTCCCCGTTCCATCAGGACTCCCTGATGTGCGCGACCTGCCACGACGTGTCCAACCCTCTGCTTGAGCTTCAGCCCGACGGCACGTGGCAGCTCGGTCCCGTGGACGCGCCGCACCCCACGGCCCAGAAGCAGGACATGTTCCCCGTAGAGCGGACTTTCAGCGAATGGGCCGCCAGCGTCTATGCGATCGAGGAGATCGAGACCAACGGACGCTTCGGCGGCGACAAGACGGCTGTCTCGAGTTGCCAGGACTGCCACATGCCGGATGCTGAGGGCACGGGTTGCAACCCGACTTTCGCTCCCCCGGTGCGCCCCGACGTGCCACGTCACTCCTTCGCCGGTGCCAACAGCTGGGTCATGCGGGCCATTCGCGCCCAGAACCCGGATTCGGAGACAGGCCTCACCCAGGCAAGCGTCGACGCGGCGATCGCCCGCAACGAGGCCATGTTGGCCGCCGCGGCGGACCTTGAAGCCATCGTGCAGGGAGGCGACGTCCGCGTGCGCATCACCAACATGATGGGCCACAAGCTCCCCAGCGGTTACGGGGAAGGTCGCCGCATGTGGACCAACGTTCGTTTCTTCGATGCGTCGGACAACCTCCTCGACCAGAACGGTGGCTACGACTTCATCACGGCCGACCTCGACGTCACCTCGACGACGATCTTTGAGATCGAGCACGGCCTCGACGCCCAGATGTCGGCCGCCACGGGCCTGCCCGTGGGCAAGAGCCTGCACTTCCTCCTGAACAACGTGACGGAGAAGGACAACCGCATTCCCGCCCGGGGCTTCCGCGGCGCTGTGTACGAGGCGATTGGTGCCAAGGTCGTCGGCGCGAACTACGAAGACGAGCAGTACTGGGCGGAGGATCGCTACACCATTCCCGCCAACGCCGTCCGCGCGGAGGTGCGCCTGTTCCACCAGACCACTTCGAAGGAATACATCGAGTTCCTCCGGAACGAGAACGTGACGGACAACAAGGGCGTCGAGGTCTATCAGCTCTGGGACATGTTCGGCCGCAGCCGGCCGGTGGAGATGGGCCTCGTCGACCTCGACCTCGGGACCATGGGAACCCTCGCCCCGCGTCCGCTCGCCCTCGGCAAGCTGCGCCAGAACGGCGGCCGCGCCGAAATCACCTTTGCCGGCTCCAGCTCCGCCACGGGCGGTGGCGCCACCATCACCGTGACCGGCGGCTCCCCCGGCGACATCATGGTCCTCTTCGGTAGCCCCGGCCAAGGCAGCATGGATCGAGCAGGCGGCATCGTGAACGTGATCAGCGGCTCGGTCCGCTACGCCACGGTGTTCCTGGACGCCTCCGGTGAGGCTGTCATCCCGGTTTCCTTTGGCCCCGGCGACGTCGGCCGGGACATCACGTTCCAGGCCTTCTTCCGGGACACCGGTGACCCCTTCGGGCTCAGCATGTCCAATGGCCTTCGGGTGGACGTCACGCAGTAGGCCCCCTGGAAGGGACCCCGTAGGCCCACGGATGGCCCGATCGGCCCAACCTGGCGGCTTCTTCATGCGATAGCCCATGGCCCCTCTAGGGCCGTCCGCTACTCTCCTCGGCGCCC
Source organism: uncultured bacterium (assembly GCA_913058555.1). Classification (GTDB taxonomy): domain Bacteria; phylum Planctomycetota; class UBA1135; order UBA1135; genus Saltatorellus. Next base: position 5,770 of record CAJXRJ010000234.1, on the reverse strand, counting down.
GTCGCACCCTGCGACGGGCGCCGTTCGCGTTTCCGCAATCCAACCACTCGTCTTCGAATGAAGATCCTCATCAAGCTGGTAGCCGTCGCCATCATTGGCGTCGTCGCGCTCCTCGTCGCTGGCTACTTTCTGATCCCCCCCGCGGCCGACAAGGCCGTGAACGAAGGCTCCCAGTACGCATTTGGCGTCCCGGCCAGCATCGGAAGCCTCAAGGCCTCCCCTGGCATCAGCAACACCAGCATCGGGTTCTCTGAGTACTCCCTCCAGAGCCCCACAGGCTTCGAAGAGCCGCTGTTGACCATCGGCAACTTTGACGTGGGCGTCGGCACGCGCTCCATCATCGGCAAGACGAAAGACGTCGGTGAGTTCGTGCTCGAAGACGTGACGCTGACCGTCATCCAGAACGCCACCGGCAACAACCTCGGCCAAGTGCTCAAGCACATGGGCCAGCTGGGCGGCGACGGTGCAGCGGCGCCCGGCAGTTCCGATGAATCGTCAGGCAGCCCCGGGCCGAAACTGCGCGTGGGCAAGATCAAGGTCCAGGGGGTCGGGGCACGCTTCAAGCTCGACCTGCTCGGACAGAGCTTCGACCAGCGCGTGGAGATCCCGGCGTACGAGACAGACTTCTCCTCGCTCATGGGTGAAGAGGGAATGACCGTGTCGGAGATCGCGGGCGCCCTCGTGCAGGACCTCAAGAAGCGCGCCCTCGTCTCCGCCGAAGGTGTCGTGCCGGCGCCCTTGATGGGCGTGCTTGAGAAGACCCTCGATGGCGGCATCGACGGTGGCCTTGGGGGCGCGTTGGGTGCCGCTAAGGGCGCCGCCATGGACGCCGCCGAAGGCAAGCTCGATCAGGGCAAGGACGCCGCGGAGAAGCTCATTGACGACAACAAGAAGAAGGCCGACAAGGCCGTCAACGACGCCGTGAAGGATGCCACCGAGGGCGCGAAGAAGGAGCTGTCGAAGGGCCTCAAGGGCGTCCTTGGCGGCGGCAAGTAGCCGACCTCAAGGGGGATCGCCTCCGGGACCGTCCCTACTCGGGGAGGTCCAAGAGGATGTCCCCCGAGTCGCCCTCATCGCCGTACTGGCCCAGGGACCAAACGTGGCGCCGGTAGTTTCGGACGTCCACGAGCGTCATGGTCTGTACGGCGCGGAGCGTAATGAGCTGTTCCGTGACGCGCGCAGGATGGCGAAGGGCCTCCCCAAGGCGCTCTTCGCACGTCAGCCGCGCGGCTGCTTGTTCCTCGTCCGTGCGGCACTTCAGGACCTGACGGAAGGCTGCGCGACAACCGTCGAGGTCCGCCCAGAGCACCCGCCATGCGGCGCGCTTCACCTGCCGCTCCGCCTGGGTACGCAATTCCTTCGCGTCCCCATCGATCCCGTCCGCCGGGGTCAAGCGGACAGCGCCCGAGTTGCCCGCGGCCTCCATGAGAAAGGCCTTCCCTCCGTTGCGCCAGAATCGCTGGAACGCAATCCAAAGTCCGACAGGCGGGATCAAGCCCGCCCGGGGAAGGCCAAACTCGAGCGCATCCACGGTGCACTCGCCCACCACCTCGCGGCCAAAGAGCCCAGAGCGCAGGCCGTCGTCATCACCGGCCACGAGAATCGTGAGGGCGCGCAGGGTCTGCACATCACCCTCGATGTCGAGGCCAAGATGAGCCGCAAGCCGATCGAGAAGTCCGCCTTCCTTCGCCTTCTCCAAATGCCGGATCGCCCGCGCCGCCCGGGCCTGGAAAGCCGCCAGCTGATCGTGGAAGGCTGGGTCCGCCCCCAGGAAACCCGCATCGGCTTCCGCGGGCGTCAATGTGCGAGAGTCGTGCTCTTCGCTGTCATGGAGCCCGAAGGGTAAGGCCAGTCCGTGGTATTCAGGATCGAGGATGGCACGCAACTCGGCTGCGGCCAATGCCCCTGGCCCGCGCATGCGGCCGATCTTGCGAGCCGCCGCATGGAAGTCCGCCTCCGCGTCCTTGACGTCTTGGAACGCCAGGTCCGGCTTTCGAATCGCGGCCACCGCGCGCGCCACGGCTTTGATCCCCAGGACGGTGAGCCTGGCTCCAATGCCGAGGAGCCGCAGCGGCACGAGCAGGACCTTCCCACCTTCGACCCACTCCGCGTAGAGTGCTCTGAGGTTGAGGATGCGGGACTCGAGCGGCAGCCGATGCAGCGGGTAAGTTCCGAAGACCGTGCGAACCAAGGCTCGACGGTCCTGGCGCAGTCGCTCAAGGACGGGGACTCCAAACCGCTTCGCGACTTCGGCGTCCCTCGCGGGCGCGTCGTCCAGGAAATGCAGCACCGTGAAGGCCGTAGTGAGTTGGGGCGCCTTGCCGACGGCACTGGCCTCCACGGTTTCAGGCTCCTCCGGTGAAGTCGATTGGGCCGGGGCCTCCCCGCCGAGGCTGCGGACGAGCCACGCCTCGTAGCGTTCGCGTTCCGGCTCCCCCGCCCGCTCGATCTCCGTCACGGGAATGGCGTGGGCGTTGTAATCGACGATCAACCGAGCGGCCCGGCTGCTCATGGCGCGGCTGATGGAGTGGAACCAAAGGTAGGGCCCACTCAGGAACGTGCGCCGACGCTCAAGGTCGATCCGCATGAGGCTCTTGCGCGTGGTCTTGTTGACGCGGCCAGCGTGTTCGAGCATCCGCTGGATCGCGAGGTTCCCCAGCAGCTGACTCGTGGCCCGCGTGTCCGAGTGCGCGAGCAACGCTCCATCGAGCAGGTCCCGATAGAGCATGACCGAGCGAGCCACCGGGTCGAATCCTTGATCCATCGAAGGCGGCGACACACCTTCGCTCAGGAACTGCTCCAGATGCCGAACGAAGCGGGCCTCGTCGCGCTCCGTCGCTTCCCGCGCCCCGTCCCTTTCAAACAGGTTCCGTTCTGGCCTAAAAACACGACGCGCCAGGAGGGCAGCGTCCGCATGGCGTTGGCGGGCCTTGATGCTGTCGGTCAGGTGTAGGAACTGTGCGTGGGCCACCTGTTCGTGGAAGGTCGTCGTGTCCCTTGCCAGGCGCTGCAGCCAGATGCCGAAGGCCATGAATGCCATGCAAACCGCACCGATCGGCACGAGAACGCCCCTGATCAATGCCCGGATCCCGTTGTGCACCTTTTGAATCAGCGCCGCCATGCCCGATGCGGGGCCCTCTTGATCCGGGTCCAGGCCCAGGATCTGGAGAATCGCAGCGAGCACGAGGAACGCGCCCCCGAGCATCAGGAGCCGCATCGCAGGCCGCGCGGTGCGCGCGACGAGGGTCGACCCCACGCGCCCCACCAGCTCACCTGGTGTCAGGGTCCCGCGCAGGTCAGCCCACCAGAGAATGCGATGGTGGAGCGTCGCGAAAGAGCGGGACACCGTGCGGATGGTCCTGGAGGCCACGCGGCGATCCGGAAGGTCGGCCGCGTCCAGCGGCGCCCACCTCCCCAGTATCGGGGCCAATCGCAGTGGCGACCGAGCAATGAGCCGTGCGCCCCGGGCGATACGGCGCACCGCTTCCTCACCAATACGGCCCTCCACTTCCTCGCTCCGAATCGAGGAGAGCCGATGCACGAGGTCCTCCGCCATCGGGAGGGATCTTGTTCGCACGGCGCGCGGGTCGGGTCGCGCGTCGGTCGTCGCCACGGGGATGCGCGACGCCCTTTGGAGTACATTCAAACGGCACTCGGCGACGCTCTCCCGCACCGCGTCGTCCTTCTCATCGAGAAGCCTCTCGTAGTACCCGTCGACCTCGCCCCGCAGGACCCAAAGGCGAAGCTCCCCCGATCGCTCGGTTTCCCGCGCCCGCTGGCGTTCCTCTTGCGTGGGGAAGAGGAGCACCTCGACCATCAGCAGACGTGCATTCCGTCGAACGAGTCGATCGAGGCCCCGGACGAGGAACGACGTCGCACGGAACATGCGAATGAGCGGCAGCGCGATCCGCAGGGACTTCGCCAACTGCCCGACGCGCAGGAGGCGCAACAGGCGCGTCATGCGCCCGGTGTCCGTGGCGACCTCCAGGGTCGCGAACCATGCAAACGGGAGTGCGGGGATCAGGTCGGTCAGCACGTGACGCTTGAGCCACGTGCCGTTGAAGCGCACCAAGTAGGCCTTCACAAAGAAGTCCCAGAGGAGGAACCCACAGATCGCTGTGTCCAGCGCCAGGATCCACGGGGAGGGCCCACGCACGAATGAGTAGATCAGTAGGCCCACGACGCCGAGGATCGCCACCAGGACCGTCCTTTCCCAGAGCTCAACCCGGCGGCGCCCGAAGGTGCGCTCTAGTTCCGCCTGGAGGATCTGCTCGACACGCTCCGCCTGCAGGCGCCTCAGCCGCCGCTTGAGCCGCCGCTTTCCGTTGCCCCTCGTTGTTTCGATGGCCCCCAGGTGCCAGCGGATGGCGCGCCGGGATTCCCCGAGGAGACGCGCTGCGACACGGGGCCCACGCTCCGAGGCGCTCAGGATCGTCTCGTCCGCCAGGTCCACCAGCCGCCCCACCCAGCCGCTACGGGTGGGCGAATCCGGAGGCAGGATCGCGCATGCGCGCTCAAGGCCCTCACGGAGCACCCGCTGAACCCGAATCGCTTCGTCGCAAACGGCCTTCGCGTCGGCCTCCGCGGCGGGCCCAAGTCGCTCGGCACGCCCCTCGACCCGCTGCCGGAGCTCCTCCACCGCCAAGAGCGAGTCGAACAAGCCGTCGCGGACCTTCGGGCCCAGTGCCTTCGGCCCGTGGTGCTCCCCATCCAGGGCCTCGAGGGCGTCGATGCCCCTTCGCTCCCGCTGTCGCAAGCCCAGGATGAGCATCTCAGCCCCCAGACCCTCCGCGGCCTGCGCAGCGTCCAGGGACCCGATTCTGCGCAGCCGCTCCACCCAGCCGAGGGTCACCGGGAGGATTGGGTGCTCCTGGGCACGGTCCTGGCCCTCCGCACGGGCGCACTCCAGCTCCGCAAGGGCCCCTTCGATCTCCGCCAGCCGCTCCAGGCGCACCGGGATGGGCAAGGTCTCGAACTCACCCTGGAGCTCCGCCGCCCGCTGCTCGAGCCCCGTTAAGGCCTCGTCAACGTCGGAAGGGGGATTTGGGGCGATGGTGGTCACGGCGGCGGGAGATCCTATCTTCGGAAACGCCGGAGGCATTCGTTCAGCGGAAACTGCGATCCAGGGACGCCGCAAGCCCCTTGCGAAAAGAATGCGTTGCGGCCTCCGGTGAAATTCAACCGAGTCAAGTCCGAATGGGGCAGGTGGATCGCGCGTACTGCGTTGCTACCATCCCCTGTCGTCCCACATTCGCGACTTGCTACCCCCACTCGCTTCGCCGCCCCATGAGTACCGACCCCCACGACGGCCAGACCCCTGGCGCCTCGTCTGAAGTTCAGCCCGCTGCCGCCCCGACCAAGCCGAAGCCGCGCGAGTCCGTCTGGGAGGTGTACTACCCGTTCAATGCGGACGAGGACAAGGACGCGGTCCCTGTGGCTTCGTTCCCGATGATCATCTACTTCTGGCCGTCGATCTTCGTCTTCCTGATCTGCGGGATCCTGCAGTCGTTTGACACGCCCCCCACGACGCTGGGGTGGTTCGCGACCGCCTCGCTCTCGTTCAATCTGCTCGTCATCGTGACGGATCTATCCCAGAAGAAGTTCACGATCGCGGTTCTCTTGGTCGCTGTCCTCGGACTGCTGCTCTATATCTCAGGGCAGAAGAACATGGGGATCGTCACCTCGCTTGGCGGGTTCATCGCTGGGCTCGAATTGACCTACCTGTCTCTTATACACATCTCCGAGCCCACGAGACTAGGCATGATCTCGT